>NZ_AHCF03000004.1:600000-774670 GCF_000238275.3 Pseudoalteromonas undina | reverse complement strand
TATAAGGTATTAAAGGCTAAGGCCTTAAAATATACATATAACATTATGATTTATATAAACAATGTTAAAAAAACTGGATCAGCATTGTACGTGGTTAAGATCAGATCCTTATCTACTAGCAGATCACCTTTTTACTAAGCAAATATTTAGCAGCTTAGTTGCGCACAGGTTAAGCACTGAGTTACTCACAAAATAGATGCTGTAGATCATGTTTTTACTAAGTAAATTATAAAGTTATGCACCCACCATCAGGAATAATAAGCGGTTTAATTAGTATAGATCTGATCTGTAGTAAGTACAGATCAGATCTATGCTAACTGGAACTAAGCTTATCCACAGGCCTCTCATTTTTACTGTCATTTGTCGTACTAAATTTAAAAAAAAACACATTGCAATGGACAAATTTATTCTTCAGTTAGTAAAAATTCGGTTTATTAAAGCCTAGTTAGTAAAAACCTGATCTGAAATCTCATGTTTTAACTTTTTCTTAGTAAAATATTGATCTGTGCATTTTATTTGAAGTCAGATCACTTTTATACTAACTTAAACATTTAACTTTTGTGGCTTTATGTGTTGTTATTAGCTGTCACAATAAAAACGGAAATAAAAACCATGAGCCGAAAGGTCAACATCTCGGTAGATAACTTGCCCGATACACTTAGGGGCCAAATTCACGGGGTGGAAAGTGCAATTGATAACGAAAGCTTAGCACTATTTACAGATAATAAAGATGTGCGAATTTCGATAGAAAATGCAGCCCATGGGTTACGCGCTTACTCTAACACATTTAACCATTATGATCTGTGGGGACGCTTTGTTCGCTCAGGACATAAAAAGCTGCCACTTGAAGAAGCCCCTAAAAAAACCATAATTACACGTAAGATATCTGAAAAAGTAGACGGTATTTTATACGATGGTGAAATTAAAATAACACCGGCTGTGGTAAGTACTCGTAAAGATGGTGAAGACGTAGAATACTTAGTTTGGCCATCAGATAGAGAAGAAAAAGTTGAGCGTGCACTTATTCGCCTTGCTTCAAAAGGTAAAATAGTAAAAATTAATTTTAAGTCCGGTATTCAATATGCCGTTGTGTTTTCTATGAACGAATTAGCACAAGAACTTAAAGCGGTAGGTCAATCTATGCCTTACCCACAAATTAAAGAATCGCTCGAAGCATTACAAGGTTCAAAACTTTCTTTTAAATATTCTGCTACTGACACTAAAAACTCTGATATTGATGATTCGTTCTACGAGTCGAACATGAACTTTTTATCGTCTTTACACTTTAGTGGTAAAAAAGGCCAAGGCGGAAATGTTAAATGTGTAGCGTGTTTAAATGCGTTTGTTCATAACATGATCGATAACCTTGAATATAAAGGTTATTATTTTAATAGTGCTCAAGAGTTAAAGCGCGGATTATCGCGTTGGATGATGCTACGTTTATATCATTTATGGCGCTATGCTGCCCCAGGAAAAACATACCATTTTAGACTGCTGTCTATTATGGAAAAATATGGCTCTATCTATTCAACTGATGATATTACCGAAAATAAATTAAAAGCACTGCGCCGTGATATGACTACCACGATGAAAGATTTAATAGAAAAAGGAGCAATATCTGAGTACAGCATTACTAATGTAAAAGATGATAAAACAGGTAATATTGTAGATTACACTTATGAAATGCACCCATCTGATCAGTTTTGTGATGAAATACTGGCATTAAATAAACATAACAAGCGTATAGAGATACAAGGTGGTAAACGCATTGTTGAAAATGCAGTATTAATTGATGAAGATAAGCTGGAAGAAATTGTAGAAAAATAATTATATTAATTTTTACCAGTATTTATATTAAAGGCCAGATTAAGTGGCCTTTTTAACATAATTACTTTGTTACTTGTTCTAAATATAATCGGTCTACCAGAAAGTCATACTCGCGTTTTCGTGGATGTGATAACGGTTTTTCGTAACTCGGCAGTTGGCCATACTTAACATCGGGTTGTGGGTTTATAAGAATAAAAGGTAAGGCCGCACTAACATGATAACGATTTTGAGCCGTGTATCTTACATTAACTTGTGGGCTAACTCGGGTAGGGCGCCTAATTCGTAATTTTTCTTTTTCACCTAGACTGGCAACACGAACTTGTTCTTGAGCAACCAATGATTGCCATTTTTGCTGATCAATCATTCTTGGGTTTTTATACCCAGCGGACTTTTCGAGCATTTCAAGAGCCATCTTTTTTGTGAGTGTTTTAGTGGCGTGTTTATGCATCCAAGTAAAACGAACTGAAAAAGGGGATTCGCTTTCGCTATGAATTTTACGATAAGCGGCAAGCGTAATTAAATTTGGCATAGCATTATGTACGGCTTCAAATCGAGCATCGTTATTGTCTATCGCCAAAATACAATTTTTAAATGCCGCTTTTGCATTATTAACTTGAGCAATCCGATCAATAATAGCTTGTTTATTAGCGTCTTGTATAATTAATAAACCAGGGTGGCGCTTTAATACGCGACTACTCAGACCAGGCTTTTTATACATATCAGAAAAAGAATTTAAAATAGCCTTATGTGCCAGTTCCCCTGTAATTTTAGATACTGTAATCGACTCGGGAATTATATTTTCATCCACACTGCTTATTTCTGGCAGTTGATAGTATTCAGCTTTAGCGAACCCATATTCTTTAAGTTCCTCAATTAGCCTAAGCGTTAACTCATTGAGTAAATCAAACTGACTTCTAATTTGTACCTTTGTAACCATAACACCACCAAGAACACATCTTCCGATTTAGTTATTTTCGCAAATAACCTTTTCTTTTGGTAGTTATTTCTTAAGTATTACTCTATCGCTAAGATTAACTTTAAATTAGATAAAGTATGATGTGTTCTTTATTGTTGGTATGATCATCTTAATAATAATATTTTCTAACTTACTAATAATTATATATAAACGCAGAATGAAGGAGTGGGTATAAACCAGCAGAACTACTTAGCTAGCATATATATTTAAAACTACATAACTGATGGCTGATATATTTAAATTTAACTGTAAAGTTAAGAATACATATAGTTAATTTAAGTATGATGTGTTCCTTGTGTTAACATTATCTTATACAGCTTAGCTAAGTGGCTGCAATCAAAGCTTAATAAATACCACTCTTACTATTTATCCTATTGTTTTTTAATGCATTAGTGTTCTTTATTTATATATTTATTATCA
Organism: Pseudoalteromonas undina; assembly: GCF_000238275.3. NCBI lineage: Bacteria > Pseudomonadati > Pseudomonadota > Gammaproteobacteria > Alteromonadales > Pseudoalteromonadaceae > Pseudoalteromonas > Pseudoalteromonas undina. The sequence continues at coordinate 771,447 of NZ_AHCF03000004.1, read as the reverse complement.
ATAAAAAAGTTAAATCATAGATAATAATCCTATTTAAATTTACCTAATAACTAAATAATTGGTAAATAGTAAATTTAGTCCTTGAACAAAGCCCTCTGCATACGTTAATTTCAATACATCAGGTAATAGGAATGAGGAATGAACATGCAATCGTGGAACCCAAATAGTTGGAGAGAACTGCCAATACTGCAGCAGCCACAGTACCCAGATCAAGACATATTAAAATCTGTTGAAGGCCAGCTTAAAAGCGCACCGCCTTTAGTGTTTGCAGAAGAGACTAGAAGTTTGTTTAAACAACTTGAAGATGTGTGTGAAGGCCGCGCATTTTTACTTCAAGGTGGTGACTGCGCAGAATCATTTAGTGACTTTAACGCTGCAAATATTCGCGATACATTTAAGACCATTTTACAAATGGCTGTAGTACTAACCTATGGCGGTAAATGCCCTGTTGTAAAAATTGCACGTATGGCAGGTCAATACGCTAAGCCACGCTCAGCCGACTTAGAAACAATAGAAGGTGTTTCGTTACCATCTTACCGTGGTGATATAGTAAATAACTTTGAGTTTACTGAAGAAGCGCGTATTCCAGACCCTCAGCGTTTAATGACCGCGTATCATCACAGTGCAGCAACACTCAACCTATTACGTGCTTTTGCACAAGGTGGGCTTGCTGACTTACATCAGGTTAACCGTTGGAACATGGGCTTTGTTGCTGCTAATCCACAAAAAGCAAAATACCAACAGCTGGCAGATAAAATTCAAGACGCTTTAGAATTCATGGAAGTATGTGGTATTAATTCAACTATAGCGCCAAGCTTAAAAGAAACAGATTTATACACATCACACGAAGCGTTATTGCTAGGCTACGAAGAAGCATTAACCCGTAGAGACCATTTATCAGGTGATTGGTACGATTGTTCTGCGCACTTTGTTTGGATTGGTGAGCGCACACGTCAGTTAGATCATGCTCATATTGAATTCTTTAAGGGCATTAAAAATCCAATAGGCGTTAAAGTTGGCCCAGGTATGGAGCCAGATGAGCTTATCCGTTTAATTGATGCACTAAACCCAGATAACATTCCTGGCAGGTTAACGCTCATTACACGAATGGGTGCAGATGTATTACCAGAGAAGCTACCGGCGCTTGTTCGCAAAGTACAGCAAGAAGGGCGTAAGGTAATTTGGAGCTCAGATCCAATGCATGGCAATACAGAAAAAGCCAGCTCAGGTTATAAAACTCGCAGCTTTGATAACATTATGCGCGAAATTAGTCAGTTCTTCGCTGTTCACAAAGCTGAAGGCTCATACGCAGGTGGTGTTCATTTAGAAATGACCGGACAACATGTTACTGAATGTACCGGTGGTGCATACGGTTTATCAGATGATGACTTAGCGCAGCGTTACAAAACTCAATGTGACCCTCGCTTAAATGCCGATCAAGTATTAGAGCTTGGCTTTTTAGTTGCAGACCTTTTAAAAGATGCTCGCAAGTAATACGCCTTCTTAATATGTTAAAAGCCGCTATTAATTAGCGGCTTTTTTATGTGCTGGTTGTAATTACATGCTTAAATCACATGTTAGTTTGTTAGTACTTACGACGCTCAAGACCTGTATCAGAAATGATTTTTGCTGAAATCTCTTCAACCGAATGGTGGGTAGAATTTAAATGAGCAATTTTATGCTTTTTATAGAGCATTTCTACTTCGCGCACTTCAATACGACACTGTCTAATTGATGCATATTTTGAATTTGCCATTCGTCTATCTCTGATCGCAGCCAGTCTCTCAGGGTCTATAGTTAAACCAAACAGTTTATGCTTATAAGGCACTAAGCACTTGGGTAACCCTTCGCTTTCTAAATCATCTTCTGTGATCGGATAGTTGGCCGCTTTAATACCGTATTGCAGGGCTAAATACAGGCTTGTTGGCGTTTTACCGCTTCGACTAACGCCAACTAAAATAATATCAGCCTCAGCAAAGTTTTTAATATTACCGCCGTCGTCATTCATTAAAGCATAGTTAACTGCATCAATTCTAAAGTCATAACTTTTTTCGTGTATTGAATGGGTTCTATGTACTTTAGGTACTGGGGCAACGTTTAATTCGCTTTCAATTTTTTCGCTATAGGTTGTTAAAAAGTCATACGAGACAGCATCTGCAGAGCGAATAATTTCCGATAATTTATGATTCACAAAAGTAAAAAACACTAGAGGCTTCTCACCTTGCTTAGACGATGTGGCGTTAATAAGCGCTTTGATTTCATGCGCTTTTTCTTCGGTTTCTACAAAAGGAATTGTTTTATGATTAAATTCGACAGGAAATAAAGACAAGGTCGCATGACCAAACACTTCAGATGTGATTGCTGTGCCATCTGAAATATAAAACGCAGTTCTCATAAAGCCTCTTTTTTATTACATTTAATTTTAAAATAAGTGTATCACGGTTTACGTGAGGACGTTTGCCAGTGTAGAATGGGGGCGACCTTTATAAAAGGTTTTCTTTCTTAACTCTCACAGTTAGTACTACAATTTGTTTTTTGGAGAAAGATCCGTGCAAGAATACGTTCTCTGGTATCAAGAGCTTGGTATGCAAGATGTTCCTCGAGTTGGTGGTAAAAATGCCTCACTTGGTGAAATGATTTCAAACTTAGCTAACGCAGGTGTGCAAGTCCCAGGTGGTTTTGCTACTACCTCAGACGCTTTTAACGAGTTTTTAGAACAATCAGGACTCAACGCAAAAATTCACGACATTTTAGATACTCTTGATGTTGATGATGTAAACACACTCGCCAAAGTCGGCGCCGATATCCGTCAGTGGATTATCGATACCCCATTCCAACCTAGTCTAGATAAAGCAATCCGCGATGCATACAGCCAACTTCATGGTGACGCTTCTGCAGATGTTTCATTCGCTGTTCGTTCATCAGCTACTGCTGAAGATATGCCAGACGCCTCGTTTGCAGGCCAACAAGAAACGTTCTTAAACGTTGTTGGTATTGATTCTGTAATGACTGCTATTAAACATGTATTCGCTTCGTTATTTAACGACCGCGCTATTTCTTATCGTGTTCACCAAGGCTACGATCACCGTGGTGTAGCGTTATCAGCGGGTATTCAACGCATGGTACGCTCTGATAAATCAGCATCAGGTGTTATGTTCAGTATTGATACTGAATCGGGCTTTGAAGATGTAGTGTTTATCACATCAAGCTATGGTTTGGGTGAAATGGTTGTACAGGGTGCGGTTAACCCAGATGAATTTTATGTTCATAAACCAACGCTACTTAAAAACAAGCCAGCTGTAGTACGTCGTAACATTGGCTCTAAAGCCATTCAAATGATTTACTCTCAAGACAAAGCTCATGGCAAACAAGTAGAAATTGTTGACGTAGACTCAGCACTTTCAAACAAATTTTCGATTACAGATGAAGAAGTGCAAGATCTTGCCAAACAAGCTGTAATCATTGAAAAACATTACGGTCGTCCAATGGACATCGAATGGGCAAAAGATGGTAACGATGGCAAACTATATATAGTTCAAGCGCGTCCAGAAACTGTTCGCTCAAACGAAGACACAAACGTAATGGAACGCTTCCAACTAAATGGCAGCAGCAATGTTGTTGTTGAAGGCCGTGCAATTGGTCATAAAATTGGTAGTGGTGTTGTGCGCGTACTTGATTCAATCAAAGAGATGGACCAAGTACAAGTAGGTGACATTTTAGTTACCGACATGACCGACCCTGATTGGGAACCTATCATGAAACGTGCGGCTGCGATTGTTACAAATCGTGGTGGTCGTACATGTCATGCTGCAATTATTGCACGTGAGTTAGGTATTCCAGCCGTTGTTGGTTGTGGTAATGCCACTGATTTAATTAAAGCTGGTCAAGAAGTTACCGTATCATGTGCCGAAGGCGATACAGGTTTCATCTACGAAGGTATTTTAGACTTTGAAGTGTTAACTTCACGCGTAGACGAAATGCCTGAATTACCAATGAAAATAATGATGAACGTAGGTAACCCAGATCGCGCATTCGATTTTGCTCGTTTACCACATTCAGGTGTTGGCCTTGCGCGCGTTGAGTTTATCATCAACCGTATGATTGGTGTTCACCCTAAAGCGTTATTAAATTTTGATGCACAAACTGATGCATTAAAAGCAGAAATTACTGACATGATTGCCGGTTACGAATCACCTGTTGAATTCTATATTGGTAAACTAGTTGAAGGTATTTCTACCTTAGGTTGTGCGTTTGCACCAGAGCGTGTAATTGTTCGTATGTCTGATTTTAAATCAAACGAATATGCTAACTTAGTGGGCGGCCAGCAATACGAGCCAGAAGAAGAAAACCCAATGATTGGTTTCCGTGGCGCTGCACGTTATATCTCTGAAGACTTCCGTGATTGTTTTGCACTTGAGTGTGAAGCTATAAAACGCGTAAGAAATAGCATGGATATGACCAACATCGAAATCATGATCCCATTCGTACGTACCCTTGAAGAAGGTAAACGCGTTATTGAATTACTTGAAGAACATGGCCTTAAACGTGGCGAAAATGGTCTTAAAGTAATCATGATGTGTGAGCTTCCGTCAAATGCATTAATGGCTGAAGAATTCTTAGAATACTTCGATGGTTTCTCTATCGGTTCTAACGATTTAACTCAGTTAACGCTTGGTCTTGATCGCGACTCAGGTTTAATAGCTCACCTATTTGATGAGCGCGACCCTGCAATCAAAAAGCTACTTTCTATGGCTATTAAAACAGCCAAAGAAAAAGGTAAATATGTAGGTATTTGTGGTCAAGGTCCTTCAGATCATGAAGACTTTGCAGCATGGTTAGTAGAGCAGGGCATTGACTCTGTTTCGCTAAACCCAGATACAGTACTAGAAACATGGTTATACTTAGCAGACAAACTTGCTAAGTAAGTTACCTCGTTAAAAAATGCCAGCAACTGCTGGCATTTTTTATGACTAAAAATTAATTTTTTGCTAATTTTTTATTTAAATAGGCACATGAACGAGTCAGTGCTTTTTGACACCAAGTTAAATACCCTCTTGCTTTAGGGTAATACATAGAAAAGCAGAATAAGCCTGCAATAAAAAATATTAACGATGGCCCTGGCACCACAGCAAACAATAATCCGAGTAAAATAAACAGTGTTCCGCTGATCTGCATTAGTAGTTTTTTCATATAAACCTCATAGTAGGCGTTTAACTTGATTATAATTGCAGCTGCTCATATATCGATAAAAAGAGTGTTACAAACTGTAAAATCTTCAATTTCTATTAGCCATCGCCATGATATAATTACACAAATGCATTAATAAGCGCCGCCATGATAGCAACTATTACACAACAAGATGCCGCGACCGAGCTTGTCGCAAATTATTTAAATACTATAAAAAATCAAGGGTTTACTGGAGATACAGACGCAAGTTATGCAACCAGACTCACAGCATCAACTGATAACAGTATTTACCAGCAGCTTCCGCAAGGTGTTATTTTTCCTAAAAGCGAAAAAGACATTCAAGTTGCTCTGCAAATAGCATCGCAAGACCCTTTTTTATCGTTAACTTTTGGTCCTCGCGGTGGCGGCACAGGAACAAATGGTCAATCTTTAACGCCTGGTATTGTGGTTGATTTATCACGTTATATGCGTGAAATCCTCGAGATAAATGTTGAAGAAGGTTGGGTACGAGTTCAAACCGGTGTGATAAAAGATCAACTTAACGACTTTTTAAAACCGTATGGATTTTTCTTTTCACCCGATTTATCTACTAGTAACCGCGCCACTATTGGCGGCATGATCAGTACTGATGCATCGGGGCAAGGCTCCTTAGTTTATGGCAAAACCAGCGACCATGTTTTAGGGCTAACCACCTATTTAGTTGATGGCACTGCAATGTCTACCAGTCCAATAGACATTGAAAAAGCAAAAATAATTGCCGATCAGGAATCCTTAATTGGCAAACTCTACAAAACAGTATTAGACATATCACTTAATGAACGCGACGCTATATTAGCCAAATTTCCACGGTTAAATAGATTTTTAACCGGTTATGACCTAGAGCATGTGCTAAGTGAAGACTTACAAACTTTTGATATGAGCCGCTTAATAACCGGATCAGAAGGCTCTTTAGGCATAGTTACTGAAGCAAAATTAAACCTAACACCTATCGCAGAATTTAAAACCCTCATAAATATAAAATATGACAGTTTTGATTCTGCGCTTCGCCATTCACCATTTTTAGTTGATGCCCGCGCAACTTCAGTTGAAACTGTTGACAGCAAAGTATTAAATCTTGCCCGCGAAGATATTATTTGGCATTCAGTATCGGACTTAATAACCGACGTTGCTAATAAAGATATGCAAGGACTCAACATGGTTGAGTTTAATGCCGTATCACCAGAAGACATAAAAGACAAAGTAGACACATTATGTAAATTATTAGATGAGTGTGTAGCTAACCAAACTAATGGCGTTATTGGCTATCAGTTAACCAGTGATAAAAGCGATATACTGAAAATTTATGCAATGCGTAAAAAATCAGTGGGTTTACTCGGGAATGTAAAAGGCAGCCAAAAACCTCTCGCGTTTGCAGAAGACACCGCCGTTCCACCAGAAAATTTAGCCGATTATATTGTTGAATTTAGAGCGCTACTTGATAGCTATAATTTACAGTACGGTATGTTTGGTCATGTTGATGCTGGCGTTTTACATGTTAGGCCAGCACTGGATATGTGCGACCCTGAACAAGAAAAATTACTGCGCACTATTTCAGATGAAGTAGTAAAACTCACCGCAAAATACGGTGGTTTAATGTGGGGCGAGCACGGTAAAGGCTATAGAAGTGAATACGGTCCTGAATTTTTTGGTGAGCATTTATTTACGCAATTACGAAAAATAAAATCGGCGTTTGATCCAAATAATAAAATCAACCCCGGAAAAATATGTACCCCGCTTGAAAGTGAAGACTCACTAGTTAGCGTTGATGGGCAAAAGCGTTCTTACTTCGACAAGCAAATATCTATTGATGTTAAGACCAGTTTCAACAATGCAATGACCTGTAATGGTAACGGCTTATGTTTTAATTATGATGAAAACTCGCCAATGTGCCCGTCGTATAAAGTAACTGGCGATCGCCGTAATTCGCCAAAAGGTCGAGCAGGGCTAATGCGTGAATGGTTACGTCTTCAAGAGTCAAAAGATGTTAATTTACTTGAGGTAGAAAAAGAACTTAACAAGGGTGAAGTAATTACTTGGTGGGAGCGTTTTGTTCATAGCAGAGAGAAAAAACAAGGCGTTTACGATTTTTCGCATGAAGTAAAAGCCTCAATGGATGAATGTTTAGCGTGTAAAGCCTGTACTACGGCTTGCCCAATAAAAGTAGATGTGCCAACTTTCCGTGCCCGTTTTTTAAATTATTATCACAGTTATTATGCCCGCCCACTCAAAGATTACTTAGTGGGTAATATAGAAAACAGTGCACCGTTAATGGCAAAATTTGCTAGGGTTATTAATCCAATTGTAAAAACATCATTAGTTAGTAGTCTCATTAAAAAAACGGTAGGCTATGTTGATACCCCTCAGCTAAGTATTCCTGCACTCAACAAACGTGTAAACAAAGCGCAAAAATTTAATTTAGAATTTCTTAAAAAATTAAGTACCGATGAACAAAGTGATTACGTACTCATTGTTCAAGACCCATTCACCAGCTTTTATGAAGCAGAATTGGTTGAGAGTTTTATTACGCTAATTACTCAGCTTGGAAAAAAACCAATGCTGTTACCCTTTAAACCCAATGGCAAACCTCAGCACGTGAAAGGTTTTTTACATGAATTTAAGCTAACGGCAAAAAATACTGCAGAGTTTTTAAATCAGCTTAATGATATTAATGCTCCGCTAGTTGGCTTAGATGCGTCGTTAGTGATGTGTTATCGCGATGAATATAATACAATTTTAGAAAATAACCGTGGCGATTTTAATGTGCAACTTGCGCATGAATGGTTAGAAACACAATCGTTCAGTGCTTTAGAAGCTAAACAAATAAATACTGAATTTACCTTATTAAGTCACTGTACCGAAACGACTGCATTACCAAAAGCCGCAAGTGTGTGGAAAAATATTTTTGATGAACTTGGTTTAACATTAAACACCACAAGTACTGGGTGTTGTGGTATGGCCGGCACTTATGGTCATGAAGCACAAAACCAAGCAAACTCCAAAGCACTTTATGAAATGAGTTGGAAACCTATCGTTGATAAAAATAAACCTGAGCAACTTTTATCAACTGGCTTTTCATGTCGTAGCCAAGTAAAACGTTATGAAAAATTTAAGCCTAAGCATCCAATAGAGTTACTGGCAAAAGTACTTAGTTAATAATTTAACTAAGTAAGCTGTAAAATAAAAAGGCGCAACTTATTATTAAGTGACGCCTTTTTATTTTTGTTTATATTTATTTAGTTTTTTTAGCAAAACTGTCTGCAATCGGTTTTGTACTAATACCATGAATAAATACACTAAATAAAATTGTGGTCATAGCAATGGTCGCAATTTGAAATTTATTTTCTATTTGTGTATCAATGACCATTAAAGTAAAAACAATCGAAGCCAATCCTCGCGGCCCAAACCAAGCAAACGTTAAACGCTCTTTTATTTTTAATGACGTAAATTGCAGTGACAACATAACAGGAATTATTCTGATCAGTGTTGTACTAAGTAGCGCATAAATTATTATTTCAGTATTTAATTTCGGGATCACTAAATAAGCACAAACAAAACCGAATAAACACCAAATCATTAAAGAGGAAAAGTCAGCTATATGCTCTGAGTCTTCAATCAGCTCTTTGTTTATTTTGGTGCTCGCGTATTTATCAAATAAAAGCCCCGCTACAAATACGGCAATAAATCCACTGCCATGAAAATATTGCGTAAGTGAAAATACAGCCATAGCAAAACCCAATAGTAAAAACGGGCTAGTGTTTTGGGCAAAGTAATGTCGCTTCATTGCAAAGTTTAAACACGGAATAAAAACAGCAATACTTGCAAATGCAATTAATAATGCAACTCCCAATTCTCTACCAAACACACTTAACGTTTGCGTTGCAGTAATTGCAGATTCAGGATTTTTTGCGAGCAGAATAAATATTAAAAATATAGGCACACATAAGCCATCGTTTAAACCGCTTTCTGTATTAATACCTTCGCGTATTTTTTCAGGAACTTTTGTATTGCTTAATAATCCCTTACTTAACGCCGCATCGGTTGGGGTTAATATAATTGCGATAAGTGCTGCTTGAATTAATGAAAGCTCAGCAAATAAAAATAACGCGGTTACAATCCCGAGTAATAAAGTTAATGGTAAGGCAACAAATAAAAGTAAACTAGGATATTGAAAACTATGCCTTAATACTCCTAATTTTGACTTTGCTGCATCGGTAAATAAAAAGATACTGAGCGTTAATTCTATAAAGGGCAATAAAAACCGTAAGCCATTTTTAAAATTTTCACTTTCATTCGGAGCTATCAATGCTAGCAGTATCCCCCCTATAACAAAAAACATCGGCCCAGTAATTTCTGTTTTTTCTAATTGGCGTAGTGTTATAGAGTAAATTAAAAATAATGCACCAATAAAAGCAATAACTAAGTATTCCATTAAATCTTCCTTTTTATTCCAGACTTTGCCCGTTCTTTAATATTTGTTTGAATATATATTTGATCGGTTGTGGCTATTTTTGCGTGACCTAAATCTTCAGATAAATGCTTTAAAGGTCGAGTTTGTGCATCATGTGTTGCACCGGTATGTCGAAGCCAATGTGCAGTGGCCGCTTCTAATTGTTCCGCGTCATCTTTAAAGCCATCATCAAGTAATGACTGCTGAGCAATATCAAAACTTTGTTGTACTAAACGACGAATTTGTCTTACTGTCATACCACCTTGACCACGAATTTTATGCACTAACGGGTCGGATTCGTCAACACGGGGCAGGGCAGGTAAACCACGGTATAACCGATAACGTTTTAAATACTCAAGAAAATCATCACTTAAAGTTACATCTCGTAATTTATTACCCTTACCCATTATACGTAAAAACCAAAAGCCATCGTTATCTTGCCAAAAATGAGACATAACAGGTGACCATTGTGGACGTTCTGATAATTCTGATATACGTAAATATAATCCTTTTAAACAGGCGAGGGTAAAAAGGTTTCTTTCATACTCTGGTTTTTGTTCGCACAGATCACGCGTTACACCAAATACGTATTCCCATTGAATATCGCTTAATGTATCGGGAATTTGTATTTGTGATTGTACAACCAAGTAGGGGCTATTTTTCTTAACCACAGGTACAAAGTTAGCGAAGGTTTTTTCTTCTAAAATAGCGAACTTGTAAAATACATTAAGTGCAGTAAACATTGCGGATAATGTTTGCTGACTCGCAATAGATTCTTTTTGCATGAAAGGGCGCCAATTTTGGTTTAACCTACGTACTCCTTGCTCATCTTTATAGCGCCACTGCACCGAAGTTGATGCCCACTTTTTATCCGGCTCGACCATAAAATCAACATACGCCTCAATATCTTCACGCTTTAAATCGAATACTGATTTTTCAGCTATAAGCCATGACCACAAATAAAATCGTTCTAATTCATTGCGAAAACGACTATAAGTTGCTTCTGATTTTCGGCCATAAACATATAAAAACTGGTATAAAAAATTTAGATCGGCCTTTGATTCAGTTACAGTCAAGCTGACTTGCTGTATAAAAGAGGCTAGTTCTGGATATTCTGATTGGAGTGTATTATCTTCAAGGTGAGCTATTTGATAACGTAATTGTTTTAATGTATCGACCAGAGCAACAAGCATAATAGTAAAATATATAAGAAAATAATAGACTTATAGATTAACCTTAAAGTCCGATACTGTCTAGTATTGGACATAACGAAATTTTGATATTTATGCTAAATGCAGATTTATTAACCATATACCTTATTAAAGGAAAAATCATGAAAAAATTACTTCTGTTAAGCATGTTAGTTATTAGCGTTTTATTAACAGGTTGCGCTACTACAGGCAGTGCTTCTCCTGGAGAAAAACGTGCTTTAGTACAAAGTATGAAATCGAATACATTAACTGCTTTATACGAAAAAAAACCAGATGTTAAAACTCAAATTGCAAACTCTGCCGGTTATGCTGTATTTGATAATGCCAACGTAAACGTTATTTTAGCCAGTTTTGGTGGTGGTTACGGTGTAGTAAAAAATAACCTAACCGGAAAATCTACCTATATGAATATGGGCGAAGCTGGTTTAGGCTTAGGTTTAGGTGTTAAAGATTTCAATATTGTGATGGTTTTTCACGATCAAGCAGCGTTAAATAGATTTATTAAACATGGTTGGGCGTTCGGTGGTAATGCCGATGCTGCTGCAAAATACCAAGATAAAGGTGGGGCTTTAGTTGCCGAAGCTATTGCTGACCAAGTTACTGTTTACTCTTTAACCGAAAGTGGCCTTGCACTGCAAGCTGTTTTAAAAGGCACTAAATTTTGGGTAGATTCTGAGCTAAACTAAGCTATCAAAACCCTATCATAAGTGGGCTAGTTTGTGTGATTACGCACACTTTAATTTAATTCACTTAATTTAACATAACGTAATTTATGAGTGGTTAGCTATCAGCTATCAGCTATCAGCTATCAGCTATCAGCTATCAGCCAAAAATAACTTATAGCTTATATTTTTTCAATTCGTTTTAATTCAAATATCAAAAGCGTCAGCTAAAGAAAATTTAAATAATTTATTTAGGCTATTTTCTCCTACTCGCCCATTAGCAGATTTCATAATTTCTTGTCATGACCACATAATTACAACGTCTTAGGACAACAAAGTTACCCCGTCCGGTGTTCAACTCGTTCATCGATATAAGTTGTAAGCAAAGGAACATAAAACTATGTATAAAAAACTTAAATCTGAAACAAAAGTGCATAACCAATATATTTACTTGATCTTCATGATAAATTACTAGATATTGTAGGAGTACTATCAAGAAACACAGGAAGTTGATTTAATTCATTGTATTAAAATTTAAAGGAGTTATAAGTGAATATTTGGGAAACTGATAAACTAATTTTATTTTTGATTTTTGTAATTCCCGGTTTTATATCAATGAAGTTTTATGCTTTATTTGTTTCTCCTGACTCCTATAGGGATTCATCTAAACAGATTATTGATGCTGTTGCTTATAGCTGCTTTAACTATGCTTTATCTTTCCCTTTTATTTTATTTTTTGAAAAAATCAAGCTAGGCGCTTCACATCCTTATTTGTATATCTTTTTTTATTTCTTCTTAATCTTAATATTCCCAATAATTTTAAGCTTTTCGTGGCATAAAATAAGATCTTCTCCTAAACTCAGACTACCTTTATCACACCCTCAAGGTAAGCCATGGGATTATGTTTTTTCTCAACAAAACAAGACTTACTATATAAAAGTTACATTAAAAGACGGTAAAGTTGTTGGGGGTTATTATGGAGAAAAATCATTTTCTTCAAGCTCACCTAATCCAGAACAACTCTATTTAGAGCAATGTTGGATCGTGTCAAATAATGGAAAATTTGAAAGAGCTAAAAACAATACAGCAGGAATCATAATTCTGACAAATGAAATTGCGTTCATAGAACTTAGAGAAGGAGAAATCAAATGAATGATAAAACTAAAGCTAATAATGGCTATCGACCTACTATAACTATCGCTCAAGATGGTTATCAACCGAAGAGCTCTCAAAAAGAATACCAACCTTCAGGCACTGCTCCATCTAGTAATGACCGTATGGGTTATCAACCTACTACGAGTTCTAGTTCACCTTCATCACCTCCACAAGTAAGTCCTCCAGGAGATGAATAAATTGGGATTTATGCCATTTTTACGAATTAAATTTAAGGTTTTATTTTTCCAAAAGAAGTATTAGATATTTTAGACACCGCAGTAAAAATAGGTCTTGGTGCTTTAATAAGTGGAACGACCACTTATTATTTAACAAAGTTAAACAATAGAAACTCTCTTTTGAAAGAGCAACGAGATTATTCGTCACTTTTACAAAAGGAAAGACGAGAAAAAAGAGCAAAGCTTGCGGAGTAATGTATAGAAAATTTAGATCCGTTCTTTACAGCTTTTAGTAATTTTTTAGCTTCTATTGATGGTGCTGTTAAATCGGGCAACCTTTCACAAGAAAAAATAAATCCTAAGTCTGAAAGTTATAAGTTTATTAGTCAATATGATAAAAAGCTTACAGATTCAAGGGTTCATTACCACGCTTGTGTTTCTAAGTTAAACTTGATTGGATTTAAAGAATCAAGGATAGCGTTAAATCTCATAATTAAACATGAAGGAAGGATAAGAGAAACCATCATGTTCAATAAGATACCTCCTACACAGGATGACATTAATCTATACATGTCTAAATATCAAAAACTAAAAGACTCTTTTTACGAGAAATTGAATAATGAATTTGATGATATATTCATAAATGTGACCGATAATTAGTTTTTTATTATCTTATGAATTCAAATATAAATTCTTAGCATTTAATTTTTTATCAAACGCCTCGGCCAATTTCTCAGTTTCACTAAATACGGTGTTCCAATATTTAATCCGGGTGTCTGCATCAAGATTGGTAAAGTCGTTTCTGTCTGGGATTTTTCCGTAAGGTAAGTTGGCTATAAATTCTTTTGATGGGGTGATCATTACCACGTTGTCGTAATTTTGTGGTGACACTTTTCGTTTTAAATTTTTATCGAACCACCCTGCTTTTGGATCTGAGTTGAAATGCGGATATAAAATTAAGCCTGGGTTATTAATTTTTAAATCAAAGTGGTAATCAATAATGCCGCCATCGCGGTAAATTCCTGGTGGCGAACCGGCAATATTTTTTATACCTTGCATTACAAGTGGTATAGAGCCCGATGCCAATAAGGCATCTTTCAAATTTGTTTGTGTGAGTGCGATATTTTTGGTTTTAAAATTGTAGCTGTCAGTAATACTTAAATCACTATTGGGCGCGCCAAAAATAAAACGCTCATATTGCGAGCCTAATAATTTTCGATTAATTCTGTTAAGCATATAACTTTTTGATAAACCCAGAAGCTGTATTAATTTATGTTCGCTGGCAATAAAGCCGTTAGATTTTGCGACAATAAAATGCGCTTTAAAAACAGGATTATTTATAATTTCAGTAACGCCATCATCACCAAATACATCATCTAATAATGCGCGGGCTTTTAGTGTGATTTCAGCGGGCGTTGGTTTATTACTAGAATATCGGGTTTGTGAATATGATTTTGCTAACCGCTTAATGGCTGCAACTGGATCGTTTTGTGCAAAACAGGCTGAACGAAAAGCCCCAGCAGATGAGCCAATTAAATTAAGCGGTTGGGTGCGATGTTTAAAAAATTCGCCAAATATATATTTGTCTAAACCAAATAAGGTAAACCATTTAGGGCCACCACTTGCCCCTAAAAACGAGGTAAAAAGCTCGGGTTTAAAACCTTGTTCGTTTATTATTTTTGCTGCAGTTTTACCCGCATAAATGTCGATCATCTAAAAATACTACCTGTAGAGTCGCAGTTTAATGTTGTTAAAGCCAAACTTAAAAATGAATACTTATGCAAAATAAAACTTTTAAACTTTAATCTTAATCCCAAATTCCGTCTTCACATTTGCCCTGCACTTTTACGTTTTTTACCTTAAACTCAGGCTCTATGCCTTTGTCTCTTTGTGCGTGGTAGTCGTTAGTAACAGACAAAATAGTCGGTGTGAGTAGTATAATAGCGATTACGTTTACTACTGTCATTAACCCTAGAGCAATATCAGCTAAATCCCATACTTGTTTTAAGGTGGCTGATGCGCCCCACAACATCATTGATAAATAAAGCAAAGTATAAATACCGCGCCCTACTTTGTTATCGAGCTTAAATAAGTGGAGGTTACTTTCGGCGTAGGCGTAGTTAGCAACCACCGAGGTAAAAGCAAATAAAGTAATGGCAGCGGCTACAAAATACACGCCGCCTTGCGCTAAGTGTGAGGTCATAGCGCTTTGTGTTAAGCGTATGCCTTCCATTTCACCGCTTATATCTACATCGGCCAATAAAATAATAACGGCGGTACAACTACACAATACGATGGTATCGAAAAACACCCCTAACATTTGTATGTAGCCTTGCGTAGCTGGGTGGTTTGGCATTGGACTGGCACTAGCCGATGCATGCGGCACACTTCCCGCGCCAGCCTCATTAGAATATAAACCGCGTTGTATACCATTTTTAATGGCTGCACCCATGGCGCCTGCACCAGCTTCTTGCAAGCCAAACGCTGATAAAAGTATATCTTTAAGCATGGCAGGTACTTGGGTGAAGTTAATCAGTGTAATTACTACAGCAACAAGCACAAACACGATGCCCATAACAGGCACTACTCGCTCGGCGAATCGGGCAATAGCTTTAAAGCCACCTAAAATAATAGAGCCTGCTAAAAGTGTGATCACAACACCTGAGTAAAAAGTGGGTATTTCAAATGCGTAATTTAGTGCATCAGTAATGGTGTTGGTTTGCATGGCGCTAAAGGTAAAGCCGTAACCTAAAAACAAACAGGCGGCAAACACAATAGCAAATGCACGACTGCCTAAGCCTTGTTGAATATAATACGCAGGGCCACCTCTGAATTCGCCATTGCTGTCGCGAATTTTATATACCTGGCCTAAAATACTTTCTGCAAATCCGGTTGCCATACCCAGTATAGCAATGACCCACATCCAAAATATGGCGCCGCTACCACCGAGTGATATAGCCACAGCCACACCGGCTAAATTACCTGTGCCTACTCGAGCACACAGCCCAGTACAGAGCGCTTGAAATGATGAAATATCGTTTTTATTACACTTACTACTGCCTTTTAGCAGGCTAAACATGTGCTTAAATTTAACTAATTGAATTGCTTTTAAGCGTACTGAAAACCATATTCCGGTAAATAGGAGAATGTAAATAAGTACTTGCCCTTCGCCCCATAAAAGGCCATTGACACTTTTTACTACTGTTTCAAACATCACCCGTCCTTTATTTGTTATTTTTATATCCGCTTGCTTCTACATTTATATCTTTAGGTGTTTAAAACAATAAATGCACCGCACGTCAAGTGAATTTTATTTCAGTTATTATGAATATAAAATCACGCTCATACCTTATCGTTTTTTATAAAAAAATCAATAATATATTTGTAGCTTCAAACAACGCAGCACTAAGCCTTGCGTTAAAATTATACGGCCTCTTATATTTCCAAGATAAGAATAGTACGCTTTGTTAAATTTTGTGCAGGGTAAGTCGACTCACAGTGAGTTTATGAACTGAGATTGGTGGTTGAGTTATGATGCTAGACTGGTTTTATTATTAATATGATGCGTTACAGTGTGTGGTAATTACGCTAGCTTGAGTTGTTTTAGTTTGATCAGTATTTTTTAT
This sequence comes from Pseudoalteromonas undina, assembly GCF_000238275.3. NCBI lineage: Bacteria > Pseudomonadati > Pseudomonadota > Gammaproteobacteria > Alteromonadales > Pseudoalteromonadaceae > Pseudoalteromonas > Pseudoalteromonas undina. The sequence continues at coordinate 754,944 of NZ_AHCF03000004.1, read as the reverse complement.
TAACCCATTAAAATTACAGGCTAAGTTTAACGCCAAAGCAATATACAGTAGGTGCATATTGCTTTGCATGCGGCTTGTTTATTAGCGCTATAAACGCCCTAGAGGCTTGCTTACATTGCGTATTGCGGCTCACTGAAACGGTTTAACTCTGTATGATAGTTTTTTAAATAATCACGACCCGCTTTCAAGCCTAATTTATGATCAAATCGGAGGTCATCATTAGAGCTGCCTAACAATTTGCTATGTAGCTTTTCGTTAGCAAAAATTTGAATAATTTCAGCATCACTAGGCGGATTGGCTATAAATGATAGTTCGTCTAGGTATGCTTGCTCGTGTTGAATCAAGTAATCAAGTGTTTTTGGGCAGTAGCCTGATGCACATGCAAATGTTCTTAGCTTTTGAACCCATGCAGTTTGCGCTTGAAAATTCTCATCAACGGTTCTTATTACCACGATTTTTCGTGCGCCACGGTTATAAGCTTCGCGTACAGGCAATGGCGCAGCCAAGCCGCCATCTAAATAAAAATCTTCATTCGATTGCTCTGCAGCTAAATGTGCTTCGTTTGCCGCTTTTGAGCCTAACCAAGGAGTGAGTTGAACACCTTGTTTATACAAAAAAGGTAAAGCACTTGAGGCTTTTAATAGTTCTCGCCAGTGTTTACCATCTCCAGTAGGAGATAAATAATACGGTTTACGATCACGTGCATTGGTTGTAGTGATCAGGAGTTCTCTATTACCAAGGCTATTTTTTGCTGTTTTAAAGTCTAATGCTCTATTAACCTCAGTGGTTTTTTCGAAATACCAGTCTAAGTCAACAATGTGTTTACCCATTAGGCCTCGACCTAACTGAAAAAAGCGTTTATGACGCGAAAGCCCTCTGATCAAGCGTTTAGCGTAGCCTTTTTGACGCGCTAAATAACTGGTTAAATTTTGCGAGCCAGCAGACGTGCCTATAAATAAATCAAACGGGTCGTAGTTTTGCTCTAACCACGCGTCAAGTACACCAGCTGTAAATATCCCTCGCTGCCCTCCACCTTCAGCAATCAATGCAGTTTTAGGGTGCATAGGCTTATTGAATGTGTGTGGAGCAACATTTATTTGAGATTTCACGGTGTACCTCTTAGTTGTTAACTTAACGGAATATGGTTTTATATTAACGTGCTTGATTAAATCCTTAAAACAGATTAATTGAATCAGTTCGATTGAAAATATAAATCATTTATTTGTACTCAATCTTTATTCGATTCTCTATTTGGTTATTAGTGTAACTATGGTTGCGTGTACGCTTGCTTAATAAACAGCTTAGTTCTTTATTTCCATTAGTATTTTTAACGCACGATGACGTTTTTCATCGTCATATAAATCGTTGGTGAATATAAGCTCATCGACCTCTAATTGGTTCACGATCATTTCTAATTTGTGTTTAATACTCGCTGGCCCACCAGTAACACTTAATCCTAAAAAGCTCTCAACATGAGTACGCTCTTGTTCGCTCCACAAGCCTTCCATTGTTTCAACTGGGGGCTTTAACCACAACTCGTCGCCTCTAATTAATGATAGCACTCGCTGTTTTGAAGTGGTTGATAAGTATTGTGCTTCTTCATCTGTATCGGCAGCCACTAAAGGTAATGCCAACATTACATAAGGCTTAGCTAATACACTTGATGGTTTAAACTCTCGTTTATACAAGGCTATTGCATCATGTACAAAACGCGGTGCAAAATGCCCCGCAAATACATAGGGTAATCCTTTTTGCGCTGCTAACTGGGCACTAAATAAACTTGAGCCTAACAGCCAAATAGGCACATTAGTGTTTTCACCGGGTATTGCTCGTACACGCTTAGCTCCCTCGTATGGGCCTAATAGTGTTTGTAACTCGCTTACTTCATTAGGAAAGTTTTCAGCGCGGCTAATATCGTTATTTAAGGCGCGACTTGTCACCGGATCGCTACCTGGTGCGCGCCCTAGCCCTAAATCAATTCGACCAGGATACAAACTCTCTAAGGTGCCAAATTGCTCAGCCACAACTAAAGGCGCATGATTAGGTAACATAATTCCACCCGACCCTACGCGTATTTTTTTAGTGTTGCCGGCTATGTGCCCTACTAAAATTGAAGTGGCGGCACAAACAATCCCAGGCATATTATGATGCTCGGCTAACCAAAAACGGTTAAAACCTAATTGGTCTGCTTTTTGTGCGTAGGCTGTACTTTTGTTTAAGGTGTCACTAACCGTGGCCCCTTTTTGCATAGGCGCCAGTTCAAGTAATGAAAAAGGGATAGTTGATAACAAAGTAGCATCTCCAAATTAAATAGCGACTTATGACGTGCTAGCCATAAATAATAAATCTAAAGTAAGAAATGGGTGTAAATTACACCAATTCAAGGCAGCTTATCTTGAAACGCTAAGGTGTTGCGATTGAGTGATAACAAAATTAACTATTTTTAGCTGCAGCTTGTTGGCGGTTTAGTTTATATGCCTCTGAATCAAGGCCTTTTTTCCAATAACCCGATGAAACAATTTGACTGCGAGGTATCGCTAATTCATCAGTTAATACGGCTTTTGCTTTGCGTACTAATCCGGCCTCTAGTGCCATAAATACAATAGGTTGTTGCTCACTAAGCGGCACCGATTTTAATGCGTTTATCACATCTGTATCTGGTTTATGTGTTATTAACCAAGTTACATCTCGCAGCGACTCTAAGCTGATCACATCATCTTTTGTTGGTGCATGAATAATCGCGTCAATTTTTGCGTTTTTAGGCAGTTGTTGCACGTAGCCTTTAATTGCATTAACCGAAGTTAAATCGCCAAGTAGTATGTAATGTGAGTGTTCATAATTATCAAGCTTTTTAGGGCCTGGTCCTGCTATACCTACCTCATCGCCTACTTTTGCTTTTTTAGCCCAATTAGTTGCCGGACCTTGGTGCATATTAATTACAAAATCGAGGGTAAGTCCGCCGGTGTGCTCATCAACATGCCTTATAGTGTATGAACGCATACATGAAGTTTTAATATTATAATCAACGCGGCCATTTTGCGGAATAAGCACCTTTACGTAGTTACCAATATATTGAGCGTTCAAGTCGTTAAACTCATCGGAGCCAACAATAATGCGCTGTAAATGTGGGGTTATTTGCTCTGTGCTTAATACTGTTGCTTTGCGTACTTTTTTACCCATATAAATTTACCTCATTAAAAAAGATGAATTGCACAACGCCCCATTGGTTGATAAAATCAACTATATCAATTTAATTGACTTTGTCAACCATTATGGATTCCCTATGCATATCTCATTAGCCAATACATTATTTGCTTTAATGCAAAATTATCGCGTTACCATACGCGAAGCTATTAATGCGGGCGAGCTTGGCTTAAACGCAATGCACGTACGTTGCCTGCATATTATTGCAACAACAACTCAGTGCACTGCTAACGATATTGTTAATCAGACCCAGCGCGACAAGGCCCAAATAGCACGCTTAGTGAAAGAGCTAATCGCATTAAAGTTAATTAACAAAGATGCCAGTGAGCACGACAAGCGCTGTTTTATTTTGTCATTTACCTCTGAAGGTCGCACGCTTTATAACAAGCTATTAGCCGCCGAGCAGCAAGTAAATGCGCAAATGTGTAAAAACTTAAACCCACAGCAAATCAATGACTTTTTACATACTGCCCAACAAATGATCAAAAACATGGATTGATCTGCCATTCATTACTTGGCATAACTGATACAAAACGCATATACTGTACACTTATACAGTAAGTGCGTTTTAGGTTGTGTTATGTTTGTTATTCCCATTTATATAGAGGCCGGTGTTTGCGGGTTTGAATCGCCTGCAGCGCAGTATAGTGAGTTAGGGATATCACTCGATGAGCTATTAATAAAACACCCAGATGCTACATTTATTGGCGTTGCCTCAGGGTGCTCTATGCAAGAAATTGGTATTTTTGAGGGCGACTTACTGTTAGTTGACCGTGCTGAGATACCTAAAGATGGCGATGTTATCGTGGCGAACTTAAATGGTTTATTTGTATGTAAGTTGCTAGATAAAACCAATGCGCGACTGCTCTCGGCTTCTGCTGCTTATAAACCCGTGCAATTAACCGAATCTGATGAATTTCAGCTTGAAGGCGTGGTAACTCGCTCAATTAGGTTACATCGGCAAAGCCCTGAGATACTTTCATGTATGCCTTAGTTGATGCGGTTGCTTTTTATGCCAGTGCTGAAAAGGTATTTGACCCCGCAATTCGTTCAAAACCAGTAGTGGTGCTTACCAATAACGATGGCTGCGTATGTGCGGTATGCCCTATTGCCCGTAAGCTTAATATTCCTAAATTTGGCCCCTACTTTAAAGTTAAGCAATTATTAGCAAAACATCAGGTGGTGGTGCGCTCATCTAACTACGAACTATACGCTAATTTAAGCGATAGAATGATGAACGTTATTGCTCGCTTTTGTGATACCCAGCATATTTACAGTATTGACGAATCATTTTTGCACTTTAAAGGCTATCAGCCATTAATTACCGATTGGCACCACTACGGACAGCTAATTAGACGTACTGTATGGCGCGAAACCAAACTCCCTGTTGGGGTTGGCTTTGGGCCAACACCGACCTTAGCCAAAGCCGCGAATCATGCTGCTAAAAAACTAGCTGGCTTTAATGGGGTTGCCGTGATTGATGATGAAGCAAGCCGACAAGCTATTTTACAGCAAATGCACTGCCAGGATGTATGGGGAGTGGGCAAACGTATAGCTAAGAAGCTGGCGCTAATGAATATTAATACCGCATGGCAGCTGGCTGAGCAAAGTCCAAGAACAATTCGTCGTCAATTTAGCGTAGTGCTTGAGCGTACAATTAAGGAGCTCAATGGCATTACCTGTTTAAACTGGGATGATGTGCGCCAAGACAAACAAGCTATTTTTTCAACGCGTAGTTTTGGCCAGCGCCTTAGCGACCCTGATGCAGTGAGAACCGCATTAATAAATCATGCCAGTGTAGTTGCACAAAAATTAAGAGCGCAACAGTCGCTAACTCATCGTATTTATATTTTTGCTGCCAGCTCGTCACATGAGCAAGCCTTTTATAAAAAGTCAGCTATGCATCAATTTGATCCGCCCACTAACGATACCCGTGTTATAGCAAGTGCAGTATCAAAGAGTTTTGAGCAGATATATCAACCGGGTATTCGTTTTTATAAATGCGGAGTGGGTGCATTAGAGCTTAGCCCACAGCAGTTTCAACAACATACTTTATTTGAGAAACAAACCGATAACCCGCAGTTAATGGGCTGCCTAGATGCGATAAATCATCGCTTTGGGAAAGGAATGCTTAGCGTAGCAAGCAGCCAACTAAATGAACGCTGGCATATGAATAGAGCTTTTTTATCGCCGCAATACACAACACGTTGGCGCGATATTCCTAAAATACAGTGTTAGTCAGCAACTTTAATAAATTCGCATTCTACACTTGGGTTATCTAAGGTGTATTTAAGGGTGTTATCGGTTAAAAAAGTAATAGTTTGTTTAATGGTTCTTTCGTGAATTGGATTATCACATCGGCTCATACGTAAACCATTTTCGAGGCCATTAGTTTTGTATTTAAGTGAGCTGGTAATAAAACAATAATTAGGCTTTTGAATAGTACGAGTGCCATTGTGTAATGAGTTAAACAAGATCTCTTTACCTAAGCTAAAACCTTGCTCAGGATCTTCAGGGTTATTAAATTGCAATCGACTATTAGTGCATAAACCCGAGTTACTTGAGGTAACTTCGTAATTACCTAGCTTAGTTTTTAATAGTGGAATAAAGCGAGTTTTATTACTTGGGCCTGCCACTGCATAACAGCTAAAAAGGCTTATGGTAAGTAAAACCAGTGTGAAACATTTCATTATAAGCTCTATCCTCGTGTATCAACCATGATCAAGCAATGTGACAATGCCTTAGCTATTTCTAACTATAACAGAGATTTACTATAAAAGATGCGAAGTCGTATTACTATGAGCAGCTGCGCAAAAACTAAATTAAAATACGTAGCTAACAACAAATAAGATTAAACTAGACGTAAGCTTTATTACATAAAGGGGGAAGAAAATGCATTACTTGTGATTAACCTGAACTCTGGTTAAGAGATTTACTAACATGTTGAATCAAAAAATATTTTTACCTACTTTTCTCTAGCTAGAAATTTTTAGTGAAAATAAGGCGAAATTACGCGTCAATAGCTAGCCTATTGCAAGTAAATTCAACGCAGTTAGCGCTGAAAATAGCTGCTTGAGATGGATTTATTATCCGGAGTTCAGGTTAATTAAGTAATGCATTAATAACAAGCTGAGTTATTGCCAATACTTAGCAAATAATTGCGGGTAATTTTGTTTTAAAAACTTAGGTTTGTCTTTAAAGCGCTTACCTTTAGGTTGGTCAAGCCCTGATGGGATAAAGGGTAACTCATCGTCGTTACGCTCTTCATATAACAAACCTGCAATTAGGTCATACTCATCTAAATACGGATAAGGTTGCTCGTTTAAAAAATAAAGCGGCGTGCACTGAGCGAGGCTATCTGGGTTTTCTAGTGCAGCTTTAAATACGGCTTCACCACGAGAAATTAACCAACAACGAAATTCTGAAAAACCATATTCATCATTACAGCCCGCCATAACAAACGCGGCACCAAATAAATCCCAGGTATAACTTTGACGCATACAAATACTAAACTGCTTATCAAATTCAATTAATTGCTCATCTGATAAGTCACTCAGTGTCGACTTAAGCGATTGGCAGACTGAGTCAGGCTCTGCGGTTTTATCTTCCACTGTAACCAGTCGCCAAAAATCAGTTAAGGTTAACTCACTCATGCAATGATCTCTTTTACCCGACCCACTTGGCCGTCTTCTAATTGTACTTTTATTCCGTGCGGGTGATTAGGTGACTTGGTCAATAAACGCGACACAATACCATTGGTTAAAGTACCACTGCGTTGATCTTGTTTAAGCACAATATTAACCTCTGTGCCTGGCGTTATTTGCGAGCGTGTTGGAACGGCCATATTTAATCTCTATTACAATTTTTTGCGATTATAGCCTGCTTAATAGAATCTCTCCATATTAAAGCTTTTACTAAGACCATAAATGCCAAATACAGCTTAAAATGAGAGATAATTAAACAAAAACACAGTACCGATTTTTACTGCTTAAGAAATGAAATAGCATTGTTTTTTATATGAATATTTAAACTAGCTAATGCATTACAAATAAGCTGCACAATGTAATCTAGCTGGTTATTTTGTTTAGCCTGCTCTAGTGCAATATCATCAATAAAATGACAACTTACAGTAAACTTAGAAGGTAAATTGTTTAAATCAACCGAGTGAGTAAGAAAGCTAAAGCCCTCAACGTTATCTTTTATTTGCTCGCAAGCAATTGTTAATTGTTGACGAATACGTTTATCTAGCTGCTTTTGGGTTTTGGTCATGGTTTATTACTGCTCGGCGATTTGTTGTTTTTTAAATTCTTTGTAGCTGTCTTGTTGTTGTTTAACACATTCATGGTATTCCTTGTCGGCCATATGACTGCACTCACCTAATCGGGCTGATTGAATTTCATGATAGCGGCTATCGCTGCTACACCCTGCTAACACTACGATTACAGATAACGAAAGTAGATACTTTAAGTTATTATTTAACATTCAAAATTCCTTATATTTTCACCGGAAAACTACTAATTTTCGTTACTTTTGCTGTATATTGCACTGGTTTTATATTTATAACCGTTAAGGGCACGTTATGATGTTGTCGCAGTTACAAGAGCTGTTCCAGCGTATCGATAAAAGTAAATTATTTCAATCATTTGTTATTGCAGTTATTGTGGTTTCTGCACTGACCGTGGGTGCACATACCTATTCATTACACCCTACTGCTGAGCTATTTCTACATTGGATGGATATAGGCATCACAGTGTTTTTCTTGATCGAATTGGTTATTCGTTATATTGCCAGTAAAGGGATCAAAGATTTTTTCTCCAAGGGCTGGAACATATTTGACTTCATTATAGTGATAGGTAGTTTATACCCTGCGGCAGGCTCGACTATTTTTATTGCTCGACTACTACGCATTTTCCGCGTACTACGTTTAGTGTCTATGATCCCAGAGCTGCGCTTATTAGTGAACTCACTAATAAAAGCCATCCCGCAAATGGGCTATATCGCGCTGCTAATGTTTGTGATTTTTTATATTTATGCTGCCACAGGTAGCATGTTGTTTGCTGAAATAAACCCAGTACTGTGGGGCGATGTCTCTATTTCTATGCTTACCTTGTTTAGAATCGCCACCTTCGAAGATTGGACCGACGTGATGTACGAAACCATGGCGGTATACAAATTAAGTTGGATTTTTTACTTAACCTTTATCTTTTTAACTGCATTTGTATTCTTAAATATGATGGTGGGGGCTATTTTAGAAGTAATGAGTGAAGAGCATCGCAATGCACGAGAAGAGCAAGCCGATACAGACTCACTGCCCGCAACCCAAGGCCAAGTAAACGAATTGAAGGCGCAACTGGCAGAGTTAAAACAATTACTCAAAAATAAGTAGCAGATTGAATAGGGCAAGTATGCACTTGCCCTATTGTTTATACTTTAAACTTACCTACTAAATCAGTTAATATCGATGAAAGACGACTCATTTCATTGCCATTCTCACTGGTGCTAACAGCAATATCACTCACCTCATCAGCCGAGTTTTTAATTTCTGTCACATTTCGATTGATGTCTTCAGCGACGTGTTGCTGCTCTTCAGCAGCGGTGGCTATTTGCGTATTTAAATCACTAATATTAACAATAGATGCCGTGATCTCACTAAACTGTTGTTGCGCAGAATGCGCAAGTTCTACAGTTCTATTGGTGGTTTCTATGCTGCGTTCCATGTCTTTAGAGACTTTAGAAGACATCGTGCGTAACTTATCAAGCTGCGATGCTACTTCTTCGGTCGACTCTGCAGTACGTTGCGATAACGCACGAACTTCATCAGCAACCACTGCAAAACCACGCCCATGCTCACCAGCTCGCGCAGCTTCAATTGCAGCATTCAATGCTAATAAATTGGTTTGCTCTGAAATGCCACGAATAACACTCAAAATCGACATAATATTTTCACTTTCAGTATCGAGTTGAGTAATGTCTGCTGAGGCATTATTTATTACATCACAGAGCTGCACCACACTTTCTACGGTTTGAGTAATAACCGATTGCCCTAAATCTGATGCTTGTTGTGTTTGAACCGCTAAATCGGCCGCATTCGCACAACTACTCGACACTTCATTAGCAGTGGCAGCCATTTCATTAATAGCCGTTGCCGCCATTTCTAAAGCTTGTTGTTGTTGGCTAGTAGAGCTTGTTAGTTGAGCTGCTTGTGATGATGTTTGCGATGAGGTTTTACTAACATTTTGTGCGCATTCATTGATTTGCTTCACCAGCTCACTGATTAAATTTAAAAATAAGTTAAAGCTGGTGGCTAGTTTAGCGGTTTCATCTTTGGTTTTTATTGTTAAGCGCTGGGTTAAATCACCGCCGCCTTGCGATATTTCAGTTAAACCATCGCTCACCTCAACAATTGGAGCAGAAATAAGTTTAGAAATATAACTCGCTATCGCAACAAATACGGCAATTAATATCGCGCTAATAATTAAAATGGTGTACGCCATCGCATTGGCCGCACTCATTACCTCAGACTTTTCTACCACCCCAATAAACTTCCAACCTAAAATGGGAGACGTATAAATATTGGCCATATACTGTTTTCCATCAATATCTACATCAAACAGGCCTTTGCTATTTTTAGCTAAATCGGCGTATTTAGCCCCCTCAATATCTGCTAGGTTTTTGAATCGGTAATCTGGGTGTTTCACATCCACCAGCACACTGCCGCTGTCTTCAATCAACATTAAGTAACCTGTTTCGCCTAATTTAATATCGGCAATAATATCGGTAAGCCCGCCCAATGAAACATCCATCCCTTGAGCACCAATTAATTCACCGTTATCAATAATAGCTTTAACCGTGGACACAATCACTAAATCATCAGCAGCCCAGTAATACGCATTAGTACGGGTTGTTTTACCGTTCGCTTGTTTGGCTGTTTTGTACCATGGGCGCTGACGAGGATCATAATTGGCGTTTACGTTTCCCATTGGCCATTGAATATAACCACCTTGTTCATTCCCCATGTAAATATAAGCAAGCCCAGGGTGAGTCTCACCAAAATGATTAAATAAACTGTAAGCAGCTTGCTCCGTAGGACTTTGGTTAGGGTGATCAAGCATTACCTTAGTGCCAACATTCATATGCGTTTTTATGTTTTCACGGGCATTTTTAATCGTTTGGTGGGAGGCTAAGTAGTCCACATTTTTAGCAATTTCAGCAAAAAACATAGTAATTGCATTATCAACTTGGCGGGCTTCACGTTCACTTAACTGAGAAAAATTATCAAGTGCTTGCTCTCTGGTTTGGGAAATAACTAAAGCAGCTATAATTAATAACGGCAAGGCAATTGCAGATGCAAAGGAGAGCTTTAATTTTTTTGATATATTCATGAAGTTAACCTCTAAAAACACTCTTAAGAATATAGTGTGGCTAAGGGGGTTGAGCAAGAAATAATATGAGAATGTTTCGAAGAGGCAATAAAAAGGTTAGCAATTAGCTAACCCTTTAACTTGATGAACTAGAAAATTACTCACCGTCTACAATAATTCGTAACATCCGGCGAAGTGGCTCCGCTGCACCCCATAAAAGCTGATCGCCCACGGTAAAGGCGCTAATGTATTTTGGCCCCATAGCGAGTTTACGAATACGGCCAACAGGAATACTCAGCGTACCGGTTACTTTAACTGGAGTTAAGTCGGTACTGGTAATGTCGCGCTGATTAGGAATAACTTTAACCCACTCATTGTGCGAGGCTAAAATTTCTTCTATTTTTTCTACACTAATATCTTCACGTAGTTTAATGGTCATCGCTTGGCTATGACAGCGCATTGCACCAATACGTACACATAAACCATCTATAGGCACAGGCTGTTTAGATGAGCCTAAAATTTTGTTGGCTTCTACTTGCGCTTTCCATTCTTCTTTTGATTGACCGCTTGGCATAGGCACATCAATCCATGGGATTAAGCTACCTGCCAGTGGCACACCAAATTGGTCTTGTGGCAAATCACTCGATGCCATTTTTTCGCTGACTATTTTATCAATTTCTAAAATAGCTGAACTTGGATTATCTAATTGCTGTGCGACACTTGCATGAATAGCCCCCATTTGGGCAATAAGCTCTTTCATATTTCGCGCACCGGCGCCCGACGCAGCTTGGTAAGTCATTGGGCTTACCCATTCAATTAGGTCGTGCTCAAATAAACCGCCCAGTGCTAGTAGCATAAGTGAAACAGTGCAGTTACCACCTACAAAGGTTTTAACGCCTTGCTCAAGCCCTTGTTCAATGACATCTTTGTTAACAGGGTCAAGTACGATAATACTGTCGTCGCTCATACGCAGCGCAGAGGCTGCATCTATCCAATAGCCATCCCAACCCGATTCACGTAATTTGGGGTACACCGCATTGGTATAATCGCCACCCTGACAGGTCACAATAATGTCCATTTTTGCAAGTTCAGAAATATCACTAGCATCTAAAAGCGGTTTAGCTGGACCTGCTAACTCAGGGCCAAGCTGACCTGCTTGTGAGGTGGTGAAAAAGGTGGTGTCGATATGTGCAAAATCATGTTGTTGTTTCATTCGCTCTAGTAATACTGAGCCTACCATGCCGCGCCATCCGACTAATCCTACTTTTTTCATTATTTGTTCCACTGTTTGATTCATAAAAGGAGCCTATACATTAAAAATTAAAAATTCATTGCGTGAGATTTAATTTTTACAGCCTTAAGCTAACACCACCAGCACACTAAAACTAGTCAATAAACTGTAACTTAAATATTTTTCATACACATAAAAAAGCCCTGTACAAAATACAGGGCTAATAAGTAGTTAGGCGTTGTTATAAATCCTATCCTTGGGCTTTTACTTAAAACTCGTAGCTAAAGCTGACGCTCAGTTCTCTAGGCGTTTCTTGAGAACGAATTAACACATCATTTTGTTCTACTTCAAAGTTTTGTCCCAACATATTCTTCACTTTAAGTGTTAATGTGGTATTAAACGTTGGGTAGTAACTATAAACCATGTCTAACGAGTTTAAAGGTTGTTCGTAAGCGTCATCAAAGTTGTTAACACCCGCAGCTAAAATACGGTCACCAAATACGTTATAAATAAATGAAGCTTGATGCATGCCATCATGCGAATCGTAATTCAATTGTAGGTTGGCAACATACTTTGAGTGGCCAGTCATACGTCGCTTTAGATTTGTAAGGTCGGCGCGCTGTTCTTCTGCAATTTCAACTTCTGAATCACTAACCGTTAAATTACCAGAAGTAAAAAAAGCACCTCCTAGTAAATCACTATGCAACTCAGTTAACCATTCAGCTTCTATACCGTAAACATAAGCTGTATCTGCATTATCAAACTGCAGAGTAAAACGACCGTCACTTTCGGTTAATAATGCTTCGATTGGGTTATCTATATCTTTATAGAATGCGCCAACTGAGTAGTTATCACCATTGTCCATATAAAATTCGATACGTGCATCAAAGTTATCTAGGTAACTAGATTCTAAAAATGGATTACCAAGCGTTCGATAACCAGTCAACGGATCTTGGAATTGAACAGGGCTTAGCTCACGCAAATCAGGACGAACAACCGTGCTGCCATAGCCAAAACGAACTTGGTACGACTGCTGACTATATGTCATAGATAATGAAGTAAAATACTCATCTTCCATCACACTTGCTTGTTTTATCGCATCTGCACTTAATTTATCTGCCAATAAAGCAGGATCGAATGCTGAGCGAGAAAAAGCGAGAGCAACTTGGCGGAAGTCCTCGTAACGCACACCACCACTTAAACGCCAATCTTGAGCAAAAGTGATATCAAAAGAGCCGTAATAAGCATCAATCATTTGCGCTGCTAGGTAATCATCGGCTGTAGGTTCTTGAAACAATAACTCTACATCCGTTGAATCGATCACAGCATCATTAGCAAAGAAGCTACCAATTGACAGTGCTTCTTCTTCACTTTGTGCTAAGTCTAAAGACTGTGTTTGGCTGAAGCGATAGTTAAAAAAGTCTGTGCGGTAATCACGCGTTTTTTCAACAAAATAGCCGCCGCCCGCGATTTCAACTTCGGCGTTATCAAAGTAAAAAACTTTGTTAACATTAACGCCCCAGTTTTCTACATCGTCTTCTAGCTCAACAAATCGATACAAATAAGGATTGCCACCTAAACTGCCATTATAAAAAGTACGTTGATATTCGCCATCGGCGTACTCATCACGCACCGTTACTTCAAGCTCGCCAGGTATACTCGTCGTCGCTGTTGAATCAGTGTATTGCCAATCTACACCAACACCTTCAAGAAAACTCCACTCTAAATTGTGCATTCCACGAAGTTGAAGTATTTCAAGTTCACGTTCCTCAAAAGAGGTTAGGTGGCTTCGCTGTAATTGCCCAGCATCAATGCTTAATGACTTTGAAGGCTCTTGATAAAGCGCAACAGAAGCTTCATCTTCAGTATCCCGTAGCATCATATAGGTGGCTGTTAAATCATGGCCGCCAATTTTATAACCTAAATTTAGAGAGCTATTTAATTTTATATTATGCTTTGTTGATACTTCTTTCTCTGTGGCAGAGTAACAAGTAAAGTCATCTTTTGAACATTCAGATTCAGATGCGTCAACAGAAGAAAGTACTGCGCTAAACTTCTCTGCATTAGACCATTCATTTTCATAAGCAACTGATGCTAAGAAACCAAAAGATCCGTCTAGGCCAAATAAGTTATCAAATCGGTCGCCATAAACAGCCTTAATGCCTGCATCAGGGTTTAAGCTTTCTTTTTCTAAGCCAAAATCTCTTGGTAGTGCTTTTGATAAACTTTTATTTAAGTCTATTGCAGCTGCTTGACCAATATCAGCCCCCTGACGTCTTGACTCCACATCTCTTATATTTCTGTATGAGATATCAGACAAGCCATTGATATAGGTATTTAGCGCCGTTTTAACGGCTCCTGGTAAGGCGCGTGTACCATCGTCTTTACCTAACCAATCATCACTGCCGCCATTGTATGTATAGCCTTCATCGTTTGTATCTTTATAGCTAGCACCAATCTCAACTTTAAATAAAGTATCACTTGGAATGCTTTTCGTCCTGATATTAACGTCACCACCACCAAAAGCCGCAGGCATATTAGGTGAATAGGCTTTTTGAACAGCTAAAGACTCAATAATACTTGATGGGAAAATATCAAGTGGTATTACATTTCTGGTCAGATCTGGGCTTGGAACAACTGCGCCATTTAAACGCACGCTTGAGTAACGCTCACCTAAACCGCGTACATAAATAAACTTATCGTTAACTAAAGATAAGCCTGTAACACGGCGAAGTGCTGAAGCGGCATCGCTATCACCCGTTCTAGATATTTGCTCTGAACCCATTATATCAGCAACAAATGCCTGATTTTTACGTTCATCAATTACGGCACTAGCACTGCCTTTAAGGCGTGTACCTGTTGCAACAACTTCTTCTATCGCTTCTTCATTGATTATTTCTTGTGCCTGTTCAGCGAAAGAATTAAATGAAGAAAAAAGGGAGAGCAGAGATAACGTTATTAGATTAGTTTTAAACTGCTTTTGATGTTTCATATTTATATCCTCTAAACCTAAAATTCCCTTAAAAAAGGCGCCATAGCGCCTTATAATTAGAGCCGGTCTAGATTAATTACTAGCGCGTTGTAAAGATGCGGCTACAAAATCAGCCCATTCACTTGATTCACCTTCTTTAAGTGCACCAATATAACCTGCGTTAGTAAAGAAAGAGTCAACTTCACTCATGTCTTTCGCCGTTGTAGCTACCGCAGTACCTTGTGAATCTGTAATAGTTGCTGCAGTTGAAACACCATCAGCACCAAGTACATTTGCAAAATCAGCAAAACCAATCAGCTGATTATTTTCGCCACCAGTAAACCAGGTATTGATATCAAAACCTGCTAACGCACCTGTTAAAGGAGTGTTTACGTCTTCAAAATTCTTACCACACGCAAATATTGAACTCACAAATGCAATATCACCGTTGTTTGCATTGGCATGCACACCGGCATCTCCTGATTTATCTTTTTCATTATATAAATCAAAACA
Source organism: Pseudoalteromonas undina (assembly GCF_000238275.3). Lineage (NCBI taxonomy): Bacteria > Pseudomonadati > Pseudomonadota > Gammaproteobacteria > Alteromonadales > Pseudoalteromonadaceae > Pseudoalteromonas > Pseudoalteromonas undina. The sequence continues at coordinate 739,664 of NZ_AHCF03000004.1, read as the reverse complement.
GCCAGCACCATCTACAGATGATGAGTTTACAAACAACATATTAGCTAATTGCGCTTTACCCCATTCTTTCATTTCCATACCGGCACCAGTACGACGCCCTTCAGCACCTTGATCACCAGTAGTAACAACGGTTGCATTAGCAATAGTTGGGTTAGAAACAGTCGTTACTAAATCTTGTGCGTCTGCAGATAATGGATCTACTTTTGCGCCATCTGTTTCAAATCCATGATTTCCATATTCATTTGAACGTACAAGAATGTACTGTCCGTAACCTTTCCAACCCTCATCCCAGTCAATACCATCATCGCCTGTATCAGTAACAACGATGTGTTTAAGGTTAACGCTACCACCAAAGAGCTCTATACCATCATCAAAACCATTATGTACATGAACATAATCAATGGTTGTGCCTGAGCCAACAGCATTTAGTGTTAAACCATTTAGCTCATCACCTTCAACGCCAAATCCTGCATACTTAATAACAATGTGCTTTAATATACCGCTACTATCTTGCGGGTCATTACCACCGTAATAAGATACAATACCTTCAGCTGAGTGATTACACATATCTTGTGCCGCAGCAGTCGCTGTACAACGAATAGAATGGCCACGTCCATTTACCTGAACGCCACCCCAATCACCAATTTGAGCGGTTGTTGAATCATCACCATCAACTTCTTTAATACTTGTGAAAATAATTGGCTTATCTACTTCACCAATTGCTTCAATATTTGCACCGCGAGCAATACGAATAAAACTCTCAGGCTTGGTAAACGCAATGGTAGCGCCTGCTTCAATAGACAATGTTGGGCCATTAACATCAATAGTAGCGCCTGTAGATGTGTCTACATCGTCACCTATAAATAAAGCACCTTCAAATACATGGGCACCGCCATCATCTAGCGCAGGGATAACAAAAGAGCTAGTAATTTCTTTTGCATTACTTGCAAATGCTTGGCTGTATAAACAGTTTACGCCTTCTGCTTCACCTGTAAATGTAGCTCCATCTAATGTGTATGTGGCGCAACTTAATGTATCGCCACCATTATCACCACCTGGGTTAGTCACTGAATTGTCTACACTGTTATCAACTGTCGTAGGTGTAACGTTAATATCTCCACCACCACAACCAGCAAGTGTCATTGCTGTAGCCACTAAGCTGATTTTGAATAAGCCAGATAATTTCATTGTTCACTCCGTAAAAGTATTTAATTATTGTGTTAGCGCTTTAAGTAATAACTTAAGTCACTTTAAGGCACGATACTCATGCATTAATGTCACTTGAGTTATCGAATACGAAGTACAATACGGGAGTGTTATGACAGTGAAGTTACACTTTAATAAACATAAAATGACAATGTTAATTAATTAAAAATCAATTAGTTGCTTTAAAAAGGCAAGCAAAAAAACCACACAAACTAAATGTTAGTGTGGTTTGAGTAGTGCAATTATGAAATGGTTTTTAGTGCGTCAATTAAGAACTAATAATCGCACTATAAAAATTAAAGCAGTGCTGTTTTTAATGTTTGCGCATGCACTTTTTCGCGTTTTACATATTTGATCCATTGCTGGGCTAAACGTTGCGACTTTTTGTGCTTTTCAGCTTGTTCAAACGCAAGGATAGATGCATCAAAATTTTGTAAATTGTATTGTGCCATTCCCAAAGCAACAAACGCATTTGATTCAAAATCAAGGCCGCCTTTATCCAGCGCCATTCGCGCTGCATCGGCAGCTTCGTCATACTGCTCTGTATTTACATACACTTCAGCCAAGCGCTGATCGTATTTACCATGCTCTGAGCGCTCTGCAGCTTTGGTAAAGTAACTAATCGACTTAGCATCTTCTTTAGCTTGTACCATGGCCTCGGCTACAAAGGCATAATTTTTAGCTGTTGGTTCAGCAATGCCCTGCTCTATTGCCTTACTCATTACACTGGCGGCTTTGTAAGCAAGCTGATTATATAAATATACCTGTGCAAGCTGTCTTAGGTCAGATTTAGAGGTTAAAAATCCTTGCTGGTAAGCCGCTTCTAAAACACTAAGCTGCTGTTTTTCTTGCCCAGTTTCACCGTACATACCGGCTAATTGCACCCAATACTCAGGTTTGTTGTATAGCTTTACCATACGCTCAAGTACGCTGACTACTTTATCCGTTTGGTTAAGTGAGTAATACATAGCACGTTGCAGTACCAGCCAGTTTTCTTTTGGTACTTTGCCTTCGCTATCACTTAAGTTAATGGCTTGGGTAATGTAACTCAAGCCTTGCTCATAGTCTTTTAATTGATAGTAGGTTTGCGCTCTTAATAAATAATATGCATCAGTTTTAGGCTTTGTATTAATGGCATCCCATTTATCTAAAAATGCGATAACCTTTTCATAGTCGCTGTTAGCCATAGCAAGCTGCGCTAAGCTGAATGTTGTGCTCAGGCGTAGTGTTTCTGGAATGCCATCTTCTGCAATCACTTTTTCAAATGAGGCAATCGCTTTAACTAGGTCGTTTTCATTGTAATAAATAAACCCATAAAAGTTATGCATCATCGCAATTTCATAAGAGTTCATACTTGATGAGCGCGTTTGTATGCTGTCAAGCGCGTCTAAACCTGCTTTACTGTCGCCATCATCCGCAAGTTTTTGGGCGCGAGCTAATTGGCTGTATACCTTTTCACGCAGTGCGGGAACTCGTGTTGTTTTCTGCTTTTCAGCAGCCTGTACTGACGCCAAATTTACACCCGGAAGTACACTCAATGCACTTGGTGTAACAACGCTGGCACTGATTGCAACAGTGCACAACATGCTAAGCTTTAATAGCTTGGTTGTTAGTTTTAATTTCATAATTGCCTCACGTTCACTCTTTACTTACTTAATAGAATTAACCATTAATTTGGAAAGAAATTTTATTTTGCACACCGGCTACTTCAACAGCTTCGCCATTAACAACGCGCGGTTTATATTTAAACTTAAGGGCCGCATCCATCGCTGCTCTGTCAAACAATGACTCTGGCTCGGCTTTAATAACTTGTGGCTCTTTCACTGTGCCTTGCTTGGTCACTGTAAACTCAACAATGACATACCCTTCAATACCACGCGACAAAGCACGCCTTGGGTATACCGGTGCCACTTTTACTATCGGCAAATACTCACCATCACTGGTTTCTAATGCTAATCCACCCGCTAGATTTACATCAGCATCGACATTTGCAGCAAAATCAAAGTTGTTGCTAGCAGCGTTGTTATCGCTACTTTGCATTTGTGGCGACTCCATTGGCGGTGGTGGCTCTTTAGGTGTTGGTGGCTTTTGTGGTTTACGCTCCTTTTTTTGTACCGTTTCTTCTTTTTTCAAACGGACAAAATCTAATACATTCCCTTTTGCAGGCTCCGTCATGGCGCCTTCTCCGCCGGTGATCAATGCCTGCATACCTAAAAACAGCATAAAGGTCACCACACCCGCTATAATTAACGCAAGTACATAACGCATCACTCGTTACCCTTCTTGAGCCGCTATTGAAACATCAAATACACCCGCTGCACGCGAGGCATCCATCACTTTTATCAAGGTTTCTGTAGTGGCTTTTTTATCGGCCTGAATAACCACACTGCCTTGTGGATTTTCAGCTTTTAAGCGTTCAATGTTAGCTTGTACAGCACGTACATCAATTTGACGTTTATTGATCCAAATTTCGCCTTGATCTGAAATAGCCACTAATATGTTAGCGCGTTCTTTTTTTACAGCAGTTGCCGCTTCAGGGCGGTTTACATCAATACCGGCTTCTTTTACAAACGAGGCTGTAACAATAAAGAAAATAAGCATAATAAATACAACATCCAGCATAGGAGTCATGTTTATTTCTTCTGCTTCATCTTCTTGGAATAAATTACCTAATGGGGCTCTCATTTTACTTCTCCTAGAATAAGCGGTGATTATGTTCACCGCTATTCAATAATTATTTAGTGGTCCAACACCATAGTGTCTTGCAACAATTCAACTTCACGCTTTGCTTTACGCTGTAAATAGGTTGAGGCAAACACCCCAGATAACGCACCGACCATACCTGCCATAGTGGGTATGGTTGCTTTTGACACACCCGACGCCATAGAGCGTGCGCTGCCTGTACCTGTAATAGCCATTACATCGAAGACTTCTATCATCCCTGTAACTGTGCCGAGTAAACCTAATAGTGGACACAGCGCCACCATCACATTAATCAGTGGTAAGTTTGCGTTTAATCGCATACTGGCTCGTGACACCATGGCCTGGCGTATTTGCTCTGCATTCCAGCTGTTGCGTTCACTACGAGTTTTCCACGTATTTTTAACGTCTTTTTTGTAGTGTCGATAGCCATTAAAAAAGTACATAAATCGCTCGAGTATCAATAACCACATCGCGAAAATTAACACGGCAATGACCAAGAGAACTTGGCCACCCGTGTCGAGAAAATCACGGATAGCATTGATTGAATCAATCAATAGCACCATGGTTTAAGCTCCTTTCTCGCTTCGCTCGGCAATAATACCTGCACTTTGTTCTTGTAAAATAAGCAGTAAGCTTTTTGAGCGAGTATTCAATAAGGTGTATAAAAACACCGTAGGGATAGCAACAACAAGGCCTAATACCGTAGTAACCAGGGCTTGCGAAATACCGCCTGCCATTAGTTTAGGGTCGCCAGTGCCGAATAAAGTAATTGCTTGGAAGGTATTGATCATCCCAGTTACCGTACCGAGTAAGCCCAGCAATGGCGCTACCACAGAGATAATTTTAATAAGCGTTAAATTACGGGTGATTTTTGGCATTTCGCGTAAAATGGCTTCGCTTAACTTAAGTTCAAGCGTGTCGTACGCCACATTAGGATATTGGTCTTTCACTTTCATGACGCGCCCTAGCGGGTTATCATCACGGGCTGTATCGTCTTTTAATTGACGACGGATTTTTCCACCCATCAGCAGGAGCGATACAAAACGCTCTAACGCAATTAATAACGCTAATAAGCCAACGCCTAAAATAACGTAACCAACTGCACCACCTTGATGAACTTGCTCGCTGGTATCAGGGGCTTGTACTAACAAACCTAAAATTGAACCACCCGTTGGGTCAAGCGCAAACGGCACCACACCGGTGTTTGCTTGCTGCAAATCAGCCGCAGTCGCAGTAAAGCGGCTACTTGGTTGGCGAGTAAGCTGGCTAATGGTATTGGTAGAAGGCGTATACTCTAGGTACTGACCGTCACTAATAAGGTTAAATGCACCCACACGTACCACTTCTTTTTGTACTTTATTGCCACCGTCAACAATTACATCAGTATTGAAGCGGCTTACTTTTCCTTGTTCGGTCATTTCGCGTTGTAGCTCAAACCAAACCTTTTCGATATCTTCAATAGACGCAAGCTTTGAGGTAGAACCCATTTTTTGCGCCAATTCGTCCATAAAAGTACTACGCCCAGGTAACTGAGCCGATACCACCGAGGTTGCAAACTTGTTGCTAGAATCTCCAGCAACTTGTTGTAGCACACCAAATAGCTCTTTTAATGAACCCATACGCTTTGATAAAGTATCGGTCAGATTAGCCAATTTAATTTCGTTTTCTTCAAACTGCGTTTCTAAACGCTCTGACTCGCTAAGCATCTGATTTCGTTTAGCTTGGGTGTTTTTAAGCATTTGCACTTGTTCATTTTGACGTGCTGCAAATTCTTGTTCGCGTTGTTTATTTTGTTCTGATTGCGCTGATTTACCCTGCTCTAACGTTTTTAATAGAGCATCCAAATTCATTGGTTCAGCGGCACACATCGCACCTGAAAAACCTAAGCTGGCTGCAAACACGGCCATTTTTGTCATTTTCGTTAATAATTTCATGGTAAACCTCTTATTCTGCAGCATGAATTGGCAGTGTTAACATATCGGGGGCTAGTTGTTTGCGAGCAATGCGAAGCCCTTTATTAATTTGACTAATGGTTGAATCAGGCAGTGCAACAAACGACTGTGACTGTTGATCCCAACTACCTGCTTGTTTGCCATCGCGGGTAAGGTAAATTAGCTCTAAACGACCAATGCGCAGAAAGTCGACTTCACGTTCTTTATTGTCCACATCAAGCAATGCAGTATACGCTTCAATAGTGCGTCCGTAGTCAACCTCAACTTGATAAGCCTCTAAGACACGACGAAATTTTTCACTTGATGTAATATCAGCGCGTTCCATCATTGCACTTAATGATTCAAGACGCTGCTTTCGCTCTTGCTTTAAAAACGGCACGTCTAAGGCAACAAACTGTTCAAGCCCAGTGATCATACGAAGCATTAAAGGGGTTATTTGGCGCTCAATAATCGATACTTGATCCATCGATAAATTAAGCGATTCCATCTCTTCTATTTGATTATTTAACTGTTTTGTAAGCTGTGCGTTATAAACGGCTAAACCATCTATTTCTTTATTTAGGGTTTTGAATTGCTGTAAACGCCCTTGCATTGAATCTGCAATCTTGTCTATTTTCGTTTGTGATTGCGCAGCTAAATTATTAATTTCGCTGCTTTTATCAATTACCGTGTTTAAATCATTGGCGTGGACTGCTGCACTTGCGGCTACAATACCAGCTAAAATTAATGGTTTAACGCCTTTCATCGTATACACCTTTGCTCGTTAATTATCGGATTTGCTAGTCGCTTTAGCCTGTTTATTAAAAAACAATTTAAAGCGAGATAGTTTCAATGAGCGAAAGTGTATAGATTAAAAATGACAAGCGTGTTGCGTAAAAAAGTCGCTTTTATGACAGCGGTAATAAATTAGCCTTATTGGCCGAATTTAAACTGCAGGGGTAATGTTTGAAGTGTAAATTTTATAAGTAAGATTGTATTTCACTTAGGGTTTGCCGCCAATCTGTGTAGTTAATAGCAATGGGGTATGCGCTATTGTTTTTTATTAATACTAACGACGGAAAACCTTGAATAGGTAAACTGCGAACAAAGTTAAGCTCATCATCAAAGCGACGCTTAAGTTCCTTAGAGTGTAACTGCTGAGTAAATAAACAGGGATCTAAACCAATTTTTTCGCATAGTTTAATAAGTACGTCTTCATCCGATGGATTTTGCGCCTTTAAATAATACGCTTGTTGAATAGCGTCAATCATCTGTGGCTCTTTGTTAAAGCTACGAGCAATTAAAGCCGCTCTGCAGGAGGGATAAGTAGAACGGCGCGGTTGGCATTCTCGCCAAAAATTAAAATTAAACTCAGTGCCTAATTGGTTGCTAATGTTTTTCCATATGCCTTGTAGTTGCAACTGCATATCGGCACTCATTGGCTGGTCGCTATCAGCAGCTAAACCTCCGATTCTATATTCTATAGGCAGAATATTTGCTAGAGCCGATTCAAGTTTTTGCCACGTAGGCTTATATCCCCAGCACCAGCTACACATAGGATCATGCACATAAATAAGCTTATTGACTGACATACTCGCCATGCGCAAATATGACTTTATTGCGCCCTTGTGATTTTGCCTGATATAAATACTCATCGGCTAGTTTTAATGCACTGTCGTAGTCATCAATATGATTAGCTTGTGCAATGCCAATGCTACAAGTTAACGATACTCGTTGTTGTTTATCAGTTAATATTACATGATGTTGCACGCATTCTCTAAAACGATTAGCCAAAATACTGGCTTCTATGGTGGTCATTTGCGGTAAAATAACCACAAACTCTTCGCCACCATAACGAGCTTTAAGGGCGGTTGCAGAAAATTGCGACTCTAATAATTTAGTAAACTCTATTAATACGGTATCGCCAAAATCATGGCCGTAGGTATCATTTAATTGTTTAAAGTTATCTAAATCAATGAGCAAAATAGACAGCGGCAAATAATGCGCTGGCCGTGAAGCAGCAAGCTTTAAAAAATGTGAAGTAATAAAACGGCGGTTGGGTGCGCCTGTAAGCTGATCTGTATAGGCGTGTTGTTTTTGTTCTAAGGTGATATCTGCAATGGCAAGGTGGCTTCTGTGACGAAAATACTCACCGATAAAAGAAAACACCAGCACTAATGAAAATGCAGCAACAAAACGGGTCTTTTCTACCTCACCATACATAACCTGCCCCATATCGGGGCCATACAACATAACAATACAACTCAATAACATGGCACTACTTAACCATGCGCCAAGTTTAACACCCAGTATGGCAAATACAGCTACAGGATAAAACATTAGCCAATATAACGCGGTGTTTTCTTTACCCCCAGTGGATACTAAAGCTAAGCACATCACAAATACAATCATCAAGGTAATTAACGCGATAGCATTAAGCTGTTTAGTTTTTATAAAATAAACAATGCATCCTACAATCGTTAAGTTAACTGAAATTAATGCGGCAGTTAATATAGGTGCATAAACGCGATGGTTTGCAATCACCAAATAAGTAATTAACACCAAGGCAATCGCTATCATGGTAAATAAAGAAAACGCTTGGCGTTGTCTATCAAAGCTATAAACACTATCAATATTGATTAAACTGAGCCAGTTTGGTTTATTTATTTTTGTTTTACTGCTCATACTTTGAATTTTTTAACCATGCGCTCTAAGTCACTGAATTGATGTTTGAGCTTAGTACACTCTTCTAAAGTGAGGTTAAGGTTAGATTGACCTTGAATCGATAGGTCGCTAATAACATGGATATCTGAGTGTAATGATTTAACAACTTGATTTTGCTCATCAGTAGCATTAGCCACACTATGATTAGCGTCGGTTATTTGCTTTATCGCACTAATTATTTGTTTCATTACATCGCCAACTGCATCAGCTTGCTGAACACTTTTTTCACTTTCTTCTAAACTGGTTTTCATCAGCTCAACGGCAGAGCTTGAGCCTTTTTGTAGTTCAATTACCGTATTTTCAATTTCTTGCGTTGATTGCTGAGTACGTTGTGCTAATTGCCTGACTTCATCAGCAACAACGGCAAACCCTCTTCCCGCTTCACCTGCACGTGCCGCTTCTATTGCCGCATTTAAAGCAAGCAAGTTAGTTTGTTCACTCACGCCTTTGATTACCGCAAGTACATTACCGATATTAGCAGTATGTGAATCTAAACTATTAATTGTTTCTTGTGCTTGCTCTATATTTTGCGAAAGTTGATGAATGCTCGAAACGTTATTCGTTAGTGTTTGCTGATTTTTAGCGCAATATTGATCAGCATCTTTAGCAAGTGTTGAGGCATTACTTGCACTAGTTGAAATTTCAGTTGCAGTGGCTGAAAACTGGTTAATTGCCGATGCCACACTGTTGGTACGTTCACTTTGGTCGTCGTACATAGTTAATGTAGAATCTGTTTGGGTAACCAGTTTAGCAACCGCGGTTTCTAGCAACTGTGTTGAAGACTTAACTTGAACAATTGAATTTTGAATTTTTTCTATAAAAATATTAAATGAATTACTTAACTGACCAAACTCGTCATCGTTCTCAACACTGAGTCGACAAGTTAAATCGCCTTCACCTTGTGCTATATCTCTAATAGCATCATTAAGACGATACAAAGGTCGCATTAAATAACGCAGTAAAAACTCCAGTGATGCAACAATCACTAAAATACCAATAATTAAAAAGACAATTGCCTTTTGACCAAACGAAGAAACACTTGAATACGCTTTATCTTTATTGACTACTACACCCAGATACCAATCAACATTTTCAATACCACGAATCTTAGTAAAGGATACCAGCGAGGTTTCACCCGCTACTTGATACTCTGTAAACTCTCTTGCTAACAGTGCATTTTTACCAATCAAATCTGCGACTTTTTTTGAATTTAATTTACTATCAGGGTGACTTAATATTTGCCCTTTATTATCAAGTAAGAAGCCATAACCGAGTCCCAAAAAATCAATATCGCCAATAATTTCAGCGATGGTTTGCATATCAATATCTGCTCCCGCTACCCCTTTAAATTGACCATTACTATTAATAGGCGCAACGGCTGAAATTGTCAGTTCGTTGGTGGTCACATCAATATAAGGGGTTGTAAAAGCCGTTGTTGTTTTATTTTCTACTAATTTATACCAAGGGCGACTTGTAGCATCAAAATCGCTGGGGAGCACAACACTTTGATCATTTAAAATAAATGTCCCCGATGATTTACCTATGTAGGTATTTTTAAAATCCCCGGCAAGCTCAGCGGTATTTAATTGCGAAAGCGTTAAAGACTTCGTATCGTTATCTTGATATGTTTTTGCGATAGAGATCACAATCGCCAATTTATTATTGAGCCAACTTGCAATGTTTTTAGAAACCGATTCTGAGTTTTGCTCTAGCACCAGCGACAACTGCTCTTGAGTTTGATGACGCATTGAAAAATAGTTATTTATAGTGAAAACACCTAACACTAAAACTAACACTAATGACGCAGCGATGGTGATTTTGGAGGTGAATTTTAGCGAGCTAAACATAAGTACCTTAAGAATTAATCATTATTACCACTGCCTTTTTAACAAATTTTTAACTGAAAGTCTTAGCAAATATTGTTCAGGCGAGGTTAATAATTAAAAATAATAATAAATAATGAGATTTTAAATCCAAAAAGAACGGTATTTGGTTAAATCTTAAACTTATAACAAGTTGTAATTTAACCTATATAAGCTTAGCTTTGTTGCTGGCATTGACTAATTATAGGTAACTGTCGCAGAACCTTCATCTGTGGATCGATAACGATAATGTCGCTTTTTTTGGCATTGATAGTGATCAGTCCATCCACTGGAGTGTGAGTTGTCAACTTCCCGTTTATAGAAATAGGAATCGGCATTTTAAACGCTGTGCCATCTTTTTCGCTGTTACTCCAGCTTAAATAAATGACTGTGTTGGTTCGCTCCATTGTTAAGGTTGGTAACGCGGCTTGCTTTAAATACACATCAAATAACCACGTATAATCATCGCCCGTGATCCGGTTAACAATATCAATAAAATCTTGGCTACTGCGATAACGCGACTCGATTGGATAACTCAAATTAGCTGTTTGCGTTTGACCATATACTAACTCTCGGGCAGCTTGCCAAAATAACTCGTCTCCAATTAACCATCGCAGAGTGTGAAGCGTCCAACCACCTTTACCATAAATATCTGCATTAAACGCTTCTTTAGAAGTAACTTTCCCTTGTTTAACAATAGGATGGCAATTTTTTAATCCTAAATACGCGGTGTACATAGCATGATTATAAGCAGCTTCACCAAATTTAAATAAGCTGTAAGCGGGTTGCATATAGAAACCAAAGCCTTCGTGTAACCACGCATCGTTGAGTTTTTCATGTGTCATTAAATTGCCAAACCATTCATGTGCCAACTCGTGCTGAATAAGCCAGTCATAGCCACTTGGATCGCGGGTATACCCTTTACCATAAGCGTTAATGGTTTGATGTTCCATACCCAGATGCGGTGTTTCTACAAAGCCTAATTTTTGCATTCCCCAAGGGTAAGGCCCTAATACAGATTCAAAAAATGCGAGCTGTTGATATACATCATCATTGAGTAGCATAGTGGCTTTGTGGCTGTTTTCAGGTAATGCCCAGAATTCAACAGGTACCTGCGTGCCGTTAATACTTTTATATTGCTGTTGAATACGTTCGAAGGGACCAATGTTTAACGCAATATTGTAATCACTCGCAGGCTCAGATAAAAACCAATCAAATTCAGTTGTATTATTTTTTAATGGCATGATTTTTTTAAGTACACCATTACTAGCAACACTTAAGCCCGTTGGTACTGTCACACGAATACGCATACTGTCGGCTTTATCACTGAAGTGATCTTTGCAAGGCCAAAATAAGTCACAGCCTTCGCCTTGTACCGCTGTTGCTATCCAAGGCTCACCTTGTGAAGTATGGCTAAATACAAAGCCACCACTCCATGGGGGATTAGTAGCTTCATGAGGGTGTCCTGAATAGCTAATGGCAACCTCGACAACTTCACCTGGGTATTTAGCTTCATACAAATCAATAATGATAACGCCCTGCTGGTGACTAAAATTGGCTGATTGCTTAGCAACAGTGACATTTTCAATAGAGAAACGACTATCGAGCTTGAGTTCGACTTGCTGCGTTTTTTTCAGCACTCGAAACATGGTTTTACCTATGCCGGAAATTTTTTTCTTACTGGGCAGGACAACTAGCTGTAAATCGTAAAAAATGACATCAGTGGTTTGAGCTATCGTGGATAACGACTCACCAGTACTTGCTACTTGAGGAGCTAAAGCTGCAGGCTTTGAATAACAGCCTGTTAGCGGAATGCTTAGTAACATTAGCCAACAACAGCAAAACAAGTAACATAGCCTATGCATAAAATGTAAAACCTTGTAGTTATTATTTTTTCATTATAATTACATACTTTTACATTTATAGAGTTAAAAAAAGACGAACTGCTTATTTTTTAAGTTAATTAGTTACTTTTATTTACATTTAACTAGGATCTGTTGATGCTTTGCGGATTAATATTTTTTTAAACTGGGGGCGATTTAATCGTGGTGCGAGGTTGGTAAATTAGTGGTGGGCTCGATAACTGCTCCTGCGCTATTCCATTAGCTTACATCCATGTAAGAATAAGTAAAACCGAGCAAAGCTACCACGTCCTGTTCACGCTTATATTGTGTATATTAAGGTTGTTTTTTCCATTTCATTTTATTATTAGTATCGCGTGAGGAAATAATGGTTTCATCGCTGCTTTGAATTCCGCCCAATTTCGCGAGTCGGTCATAAAGAACAACATTACAAGTTGCCGCTAAATTCATACAACCTATAGTTGGGATATACACAACTTCGTCGCACCATTTTAAAACGTCTTTAGGCACAGAGCCGTCTTCTGGACCAAACACATAAAATGCGTTCTCAGGATGAGTAAACTCGGGTAAAGGAGTGGCACCTTCAATTAGCTCTATTACCACTACTTTTGCGTCTTGTGGCTTAACTGATGCTAAATTGTCGGTGGCGGTTAATGGAATACGTTGCACCACATTTTTAGTATCAGTATGAAATTTTTGTGCATTTAAATAACGGTTGCCGGTAAAAAATACCTGCTTGGCGTCATAACAACCAGCAGCGCGTAACACCGCGCCCACGTTGGTTGGGCTTTTAGGATTTATTAAACCAATACTTGCTTGTAACTTACTCACTAGTTGCAATCCTTGGTTGGCCACTCGGCAATATACAAGTCAAAATCTTCCAGTTTTACATCACAATCTTTTACTGTTTTATCTTTGACTGAAATATTTAGCTCATGCATTTTAGTTTTATCGCCGTTATTAAGTAACGGATGCCACGTTGCTAAACCGCGCCCTTCATGAAGTCGGCGGTAGCTACAGCTTTGGGGCATGAAAAAGATGTCTTTTAGGTTTTCTTTAGTGAGCTTAACGCACGAAGGGACTAAGGTTTGGCGGTTTTCGTATTCACTACAGCCACAGGTATTGTTATCAAGGTATTGGCAAACAATATTAGTGAATATAAGTTGCTCGCCTTCTCTTAGCTGATCGGTAGCAGTAAAGTCATCTTCGTCTTCACTGTCAATAAAGGTGTTTAAACAACACTTTCCACATCCATCACAAATGGCTTCCCATTCTTGTTGGTTCATTTCATTCAGGCTTTTGCTAAGCCAAAATTGGGTATTTGCTAATTGTTGATCAAACATGGTGTTCTCGCCCCTTTTAAGAGCGCGCATTCTAACGTATTGCAGCAAAGCGCGCAAAGCCAATCCCTAATATCTGCATGGCTTCGCGCGATTTTATTACTGCTGAGATTTAACCCAACGTTTAATTTTTTGCTCAAGGATAGGCATAGGTAATGCACCATCAATCAATATTTGCGTATGAAACGCTTTAATATCGAATTGCTCACCTAATTGCTGGTGGGCGTAATCTCTGAGCTCTTTAATTTTAAACTCACCCAATTTGTACGATAATGCTTGCCCAGGCCATGCGATATAGCGCTCAACTTCAGCAATAACATCACTTTTTGCCATTGAAGAATTTGCTAGCATGTAATCAATGCCCTGTTGACGTGTCCAACCTTTGGCATGAAAACCTGTATCAAGCACTAATCGCATCGCTCTTAACTGCTCATCGTTAAGACGCCCATACCACATATACGGATCGGTAAATAAACCCAGTTCTTTGCCTAAGCTTTCTGCGTATAATGCCCAACCCTCAGCAAACACCGTGTAGCCGCCGAATTTACGAAAATCGGGCAAGCTTTGCACCTCTTGTTGCAGCGCTATTTGAAAGTGATGCCCCGGAGCGGCTTCATGAATAGACAGCGTTTCGAGTAAGAACTTAGGCTGTGCTTTTAAGTTGTATGTATTGATATAAAATATACCTGGGCGCGAACCATCAGGAGCTGGTCCTGCATACGACGCTCCCGCAGCCGATTGGGCACGATAGGCTTCAACCGCTTTAACAATATAAGGAGCCTTAGGCTCAATATTAAATAACTTTGGTAAGCGGGCGTCTATTTTTACTTTAATTTGTTCATAGGCGGTAATTAACTCATCGGCTGTTTTATAATAAAACTCATCTGAGTCACGTAAGTGGTTAAAAAATGCTGATAATTCTCCTTCAAATCCTACGGTTTCTTTAACCGTTTCCATCTCACTTAAGATTCTTGCCACTTCACTTAAACCAATCTTATGAATTTCATCCGCTAATAAACTTAACGTAGTATTTTTCTTTATTTGGTATTCGTACCATGCTTTACCATTGGGTAAATCAGCATAACCAACAGAATCGCGGGCATAAGGAATATAATCGTTAAGTAAGAAATCGCTCATTCGCTGATATGCAGGCACTAATTTATCTAAAATCAATGTTGTATATTGCGATCTTAACTGTTGCTTTTCATCAGCTGAAAAAGAGTCGGGCATGGCTTTAATGGGCGAATAAAAGAGAGAATCTTCTGCGCTTGTAACAACATGCGCTTTAAATTGCGGGAGTAATTTTTTTGCTAATGGCATAGGCAGTACCACATCGTTTTTAACGCCTTGCGCCATTGATTGTTCAACACTTGCAAGCCATTTAACGAAACCATCTGCACGCTTGATAAATTTTTGGTAGTCGGCAACAGTATTAAAAGGCTGAGCACTTTGTCCTGAACCAAATCCAGCGAAGGTATTATGCGCACCCGACATTTGATTTATCGGTAACAAATAATTTTTATATTGCATCCCCTCAAGCTTGAGGGCTAAATCTCGGGATAATACTTCAAAATTCAGTAGCGCTTGACAGGTCAGTTGTGATTCATCAATCAGCGTTAAGCGTTGTTGATATTTTTTGTAAAATGCGGCTTTTTTATCGCGATTAAGCTGCGATATTTCAGGTAAAAATTGATCATCAAATTCATGGCGGCCATTGTAAGTAGCGCTTAATGGATTAAAAGCTAATGATTCATCGTAGTACTGAGCAACGAGCACATCTAATTGCTGCTCGGCTGATAATTCGCTTATTACAGGTGCGACTGACTGATTTGTGTTTAATTGTGAGCTGGTGCTCATACAACCACTTAAGGCAAACATAACGCTACTGGCAACCAATGCTATTTTAATAACTTTCATAAAGATCCTTGTTAGTTTTTACCCGCCAATTATGCGGTTTTAAATAGCTTAAATAAAGCAATTACGGTCAATGCTATTCGTCGCTACATTATTTACTCAATAGCGCATGGTTGCTACATTCAAGTGAATGAAAATAATTATAATGACTTAAACATGAAAAAACATTTATTGACTCTATCAATCGTATTAATGAGCTTAACCAGTGCAAGTGCACTAGCCACAACCTATATATCGGCCAAAGCTTTGCTAGATGTTGAAACAGGCGAACTTAAGGCTAATCCGCTGATTGCTATAGATAAAGGTGTTATTAGCCAAATCCAATTTAATAAAAAGCCCAAGCTTAGCAGTAATGATGAACTGATAAACCTACCAACGCTTACCCTGTTACCTGGGTTAATGGACATGCACGTACATTTAACCAGCGATCCAACTGTGTCTCGAAGTGAACGTTTAGGGCAATCTGTTCCGCGAATGGCCATTAAAGCCAGCTATTTTGCTAAGCAAACCTTAGAAGCTGGATTTACTACAGTAAGGAACTTAGGTGCTGAAGGCTACAGTGTTATTGCGGTGCGAGACGGTGTGAATGCAGGTGATATTATCGGCCCACGCATTTGGGCTGCAGGGCCTTCTTTGAGCATTACTGGTGGGCACTGCGATAATAATCGCTTACCTCCAGAGATGAAATATACTGCCACCGGCGTTGCTGATGGCCCGTGGGCTGTGCGTATTAAAGTGCGTGAAAATATAAAATATGGCGCTAATGCAATCAAACTATGCGCCACAGGCGGTGTATTCTCTAAAGGAACAAAAGTCGGCATACAGCAATACGCCTTTGAAGAAATGAAAGCCATTGTTGATGAAGCGCACATGCGTGAATTACCTGTTGCCGCTCATGCACATGGAACTAACGGTATTAAAACGGCAATTAAAGCCGGTGTAGATAGTGTTGAGCACGCTAGCTTTTTAGACGATGAAGCAATCGCGCTTGCAAAAGAGCATGGAACTTGGCTGTCTATGGATATTTATAATACCGAATATACGCTAAGCTTTGGTGAACAAAATGGCGTGGATGAAGAAAATCTAAATAAAGAACGTCTGGTATCAAAAAAACAACGCGATAGTTTTAAACGCGCGGTTGAAGCGGGTGTAAACATGGTGTTTGGAACCGACGCAGCTATTTACCCGCATGGCGATAACGCTAAGCAGTTCTCGCGAATGGTTGAATTTGGTATGAGTGAATTACAAGCCATCCAAGCCGCAACCATTAATAGTGCTAAATTATTAAAAGCTGATAAACAACTAGGGCAAATTAAAACTGGTTTTGCAGCTGATATTATAGCGGTAAACACTAACCCATTAAAAAACATTTCTACACTAGAGCAGATCCCATTCGTTATGAAAGCGGGTGTGATTTACAAACAGTAAACCCAAAACGCCTCTATAAGGTTGAGCTGCGCTCAACCTTAACAGTTTTTTAGCAAATTTAGCTAAGCTGCTTGTTTAGCCATCAATATTTTATTCAAAAGATCTTTCCGCTAAACCAATTATTTACTGTAATACTCCATTGAAATTTTCAAATATGATTGCTTTTAAATCACATTGAATAACAATCAAGCAAACGTACCTATTAAAGTAAAAAAAATTGAACTTTTTATTTAATTTTAAAATGATAACCATTATCATTCGCGCAAATTAACAAATGCGAATGGTTATCAGTTTATGAAAAGGTTTCAATACTCTCTCCTCACTCTGGCGTGCTTAAACGCAAGTTTAGCAATGGCTAACGAGTCACAAGTTAATTCAGATATTGAACGAATTAGCGTTTACGAGCAACAAAACCGAGTAGTGATGAATTCAGGTTTAGCGACTAAATCAGACATGTCACTAATGGAAACCCCTGCACCGGTGGTTATTGTTGATAAAGCACTGATTGAATCACAAGGTATTGATAGTCTTCAGGATGTGATCCGCAATGTGAGTGGCCTAACTCAAGCGGGTAATAACTATGGCATTGGTGACAACTTAGTTATTCGTGGATTGGGCGCTAATTACACTTACGATGGCATGTATGGCGGCGCAGGCTTAGGCAATACATTTAACCCTACGCGTTCTTTAACCAATGTTGAATCGATTGAAGTGTTAAAGGGTCCTGCAACTGGACTGTATGGTATGGGTAGTGCCGGTGGTGTGATCAACCTGATTGAAAAAAAACCACAGTTTAACGAGCAACATACCCTAGAAATGGATATCGGTCAGTGGGATAGTTATTCGCTTGCACTTGATAGCACCAATGCAATAACCGACGATTTAGCTTATCGTGTTATGGCCAAAACCGCCTCTAGCGATGGCTTTCGTGATTTAAAAGATCAGCGCGATGAAATTTACTCGTCTTTAAAATATGTGCTTAATGACCAACAATCTTTTGTATTGTCTGGGGCATATATTAAAGATGCTATTGCAGTGGACTCTATTGGCCACCCTATTCGTATTTTTAACAGTAAATCGGTTAACGGTTTAACTGCAGGAGAAGTATCAGGCGCCGATTTAGTTAATGACCCTACAGCAAGTGGCTTACAATTGAGTGAAGTACAACGAAATGAACTCACTAACTCTTTGGCAAGCAATGATGGCTTAACACCCTTTAACTTTGGTACCAATGGCATAATATCACCGATGGCAAAGGATAACGAAGGTGAAGAGCTGCGTTTTAAATTAGCGCACAATTACTACATTAGTGATGATTTATTTTTAAATCAACAGCTACAGTACCGTAATTACACTTCTAGCTTTGCCCGCCAAACAGGTGCTTATAATTATGTGTATTGGAACCGACGCGGTGTAATTAACCAAGATCCACGCGCACCGTTAGTTGTTGATAATGTATTACACCCATTTGCGGCCAGACGCCAAGAATATCGCCAAGTAGAAGCAGATGAGAAATCATGGCAATACTTTTTAGATTTACGTTATGACTTTATGCTCGGCAATATAGAAAACGAATTACTGGTTAATGCCAACTACGAAGACCGAGATATTCGTTTTAAACAATACTCCATTTATGATGCCGATAAGGTTATTAAAAACAAAGACGGTGAAGTGATTTATCAAGGTGCACTACCGTATATTTTTGATATACGCCAGCCAAATTGGCCTGCGGATGAATTTGCTGATTATGATCCGCTTAAAACCAGTGATTACAATAAAAAAGTACAAGCATGGGGCGTAGGCCTTCAACATGTTGCTTACATTAACGATAAGATCACTACTCGTATTGGTGTTGCTCATAATCGTATTAAACAAAGTTACGAGCACTTTGGTGTTGACCCTCGTTATAGTCAAAGCCGCGCAAATCCAACGCCAGAAGCAAATACCTCAGACAGTGGTTTAACGTATAACCTAGGTGCTACTTATCAAGTAAACGCTGATATGGCTTTGTTTTTAAATCACTCTAAAGGGCGCACAGCTTACAGTGTTCTTGGCTCTGTTGCCGGTAATGAAGCCGATAGAGACGATTCCGAATCTGTGAGTAATGATTTAGGATTTCGTTTTAAAGCATTTGATGACCAATTACTGGCATCAATTGTGGTATTTGAAAGTGCGCGTACTAATTTAGAATATGCCAACCCTCTTTATGAAGCCGGCGTGTCAGCACCTAATGTAGTAGAGAGCTTCTTTGATGGTGAAGAACAAACAAAAGGTGTAGAGATTGATTTAAATGCCTATTTGAACGATCAATGGAAAGTTAACATCAACGGTGTTTATCAAGATGCCAGAGATAAAACTAACCCAAATCGTGACAGTTATAATACTCGTCAAAAAGGGGTGCCTTATGTAACAGCAAGTTCATGGGTTACTTACTCAGCAGCGCTGTTTGAATTACCGCACGCAGTTGATTTAAGCGCAGGTTTAACATTTGTTGATAAGCGTAGTACTAACTCAAGTTCATTTGGTATTGATAATGGCTACGTACCCGCTTATACCTTATATGATGCTGCGGTTAGCTATAAAGCAGACAACTGGCAGATGCAATTAAACATTAATAACCTGTTTAATAAAAAATACTATTCTAAAGCCATGTTTTTAGGCGGAATGCCAGGTGAAGAACGTAATGCAAAGCTAAGCTTTAGTTACACACTTTAATAGTTTAATAATTTAAAAAGCACGGTATTTCAATTGAGATACCGTGCTTTTTTCATGTAAAAACTTAATATTAAATCGTAACAACTATGCGGCCGTTTATTTCGCCTTTAAGCATGTCATCAAAAATTTCATTAATATCTTCAAGTTTTTTCTCTTCAATGATGGCTTTTACTTTGCCTTGCGCAGCAAATTCAAGACATTCTTGCAGGTCTTTGCGCGTACCTACAATAGAGCCAACCACTGAAACACCATTTAATACGGTGTCAAAAATTGGCAATGGCATGTCTTCAGGCGGTAATCCAACCAATACACATTTCCCCCCTCGGCGAACACTTTTATAAGCTTGTTCAAAACCTGGTTTTGATACTGCCGTACAAACAACAGCATGCGCGCCACCTACTTGCTCAAAAATGGCCTCACTGGGCACCACTTCTTTAAAATCAAGCGTAATATCAGCACCCAACTCTTTAGCTAGCGCCATTTTCTCTTTACCAGTATCTACCGCAATAACATTAAAGCCCATTGCTTTTGCATATTGCACTGCTAAGTGCCCTAAACCACCCACACCGACAATAGCGACCCATTGACCTGGTTTAGCGCCAGACACTTTTAAAGCTTTATACGTTGTTACGCCGGCACAAAATAAGGGGGCAGCTTCAGCAAAACCTAAACCTTCCGGTATTTTGATGATGTAGTCACCATGAGCTAAACAGTATTCTGCATACCCACCGTCAATAGAGTAACCCGTATTATGTTGCGATAAACAAAGGGTTTCGCGTCCATCTAAACAAAACTCACAATGGCCACATGCACTGTATAGCCATGGTACGCCTACTCTATCGCCCACTTCTAAGTGCTTAATATTACTTCCTAGTTTTTCTATTACACCAACACCTTCGTGTCCAGGTACTAATGGCATTTTTGGTTTTACCGGCCAATCACCATGACATGCGTGTAAATCAGTGTGGCACACACCACAAGCGGCTATTTTTACTAGGACGTCGTCAGGGCCTACTTCTGGAATAGGTAAATCGGTGATCGCTAACTTGCCTTTATATTCTGTATTTATTGCTGCTTTCATAGTCATTCCATCGTTTATAAAAAGTTTATGCTATTTAACAAGGGCGTTAAACGGCAAGATTATGTTGCATACCCGCAACATACCTCACTATAAATGCTTAAATATTAATCTATATCAATCATTAGTCGTAAAACGTGGTTTTTTATCCCAGCTTAAGTCTTGCCATACTTAACCAGCGTGCTAGCATAGATTTCATTTATTTTTGAAACTTGTAACAATGACATTATCAGAAAAAAACTTTGCCTTTGTAATGCATTGTGGTGAGATGGGCAGCCGCTGGGGATTTAATCGCACCATTGGACAAATGTGTGGTTTATTGATTATTACTAAAGATCCAATGACGGCAAATCAAATCGCTGATGCGCTAAGTATCTCTCGCGGTAACGTGAGTATGGGGATCAAAGAATTACAATCTTGGCAGCTGATCAAAGTAATGCATATCCCAGGAGATAGAAAAGAGTACTATGCCCCTGCAGGCGATATTTGGGATATGGCAAATCGCGTATTCGAAGAGCGCAAAAAACGTGAAGTTGAGCCTACACTGAGCTTACTCCGAGATAACTTACTAGACGAAGCAAGTAACGACGATGAAATTTATGCTCAAAAACAAATGGGCGAAATCCATAACTTACTTGAAACAGTAACTAAATGGTCCTCAGAATTACAACGTTTAACTCCTGAGCAGCTTAATAAGCTAATGAAACTAGGTTCAGGGATTGGCAAAGTCATTGACCTAAAAGATAAAATATTTAAAAAAGAAATTTAGTCGATATGTAACTCACAAAAAAGCCGCAATTTGCGGCTTTTTTTAGTTATTTGCTTTAGCTTAAATCTTTGGGTAAGCAATTCTATCTGACAAATAGCCCACGCTAGTTGCAAAGTAATATGACCGATTCCAGTGCATAAATACCTTGTAGTTGTCGTATGCTAAATACATGCGCCCATTTACATCATCAGGCATCACTAGTGCAGCATCCACAGCAACATTTGGTAAATCGCTGCCATCAGCACGACGAACCCCTAATGCTTGCCAATCAGCGAGTGAGCGCTCTGAATTGTTCCAATATTCAAGCCATTGCTTACGTGTTTTAGTACCGCGCTTTAAAATATACTGCTGGTCAAAATCAGCAGGTAATTGAACTTGGCGACCCCAGGTTAAGTTGTCATCCCAGCCCTCTTGCTTTAAGTAATTAGCAATAGAGGCAAACGCGTCTTCCTTGGTTGTCCAAATATCTTTGCGGCCATCATTGTTGTAATCTACAGCATAGGCATTAAATGAGGTTGGCATAAATTGAGTTTGCCCCATTGCACCTGCCCATGAGCCTTTAAATTTATCAAGCGTAATATGACCCGACTTTAATATATCCAGTGCAGCCCATAATTGGCGTTTGTATAGTGCTTCACGGCGTCCATCAAATGCTAGTGTTACCAACGATGAAATCACGTTGTGGCCACCTTGAATGGCACCAAAATTACTCTCTAAGCCCCAAATAGCCACGATAAAGCGTGCTTGAACACCAAAGTCTTTTGCGACCTTCTCTAAAACTTCTTGGTTTTCTTTATATAATTTACGCGCACGATCAATTTTCCATTGAGGCACACGTTTTGGTAAATATGTTTCCAGTGTTTCTTTTACTTCAGGCTGATTTTTATCTGCAGAAATCACTTTTTCTTTATAAGATGCAGTGGCAAATGCTTGCTCAATTAACTGAGTATCGTAGCCTTTAGCTATTGCCTCTTGCTTTAAATTAGTAAGGTATTGTTGAAACTCAGCTTGGGTTTTTGCCATCACCGATGAGCTTAAACATACACCACACAATACAACTGCTAATTTTTTAATCACTATCTACTCCATTTTGTTTTCTTAATTGACTCAGCAAGTTTTCCTCTGGTGGCGGAATTTGTAAATAATAGCCTTGGTCGCTAAGCGACTGTTTTAAAGTGTCTAAATCCGCTACGCCTAATTGAGTTCGCTTAGCTAAGTTAATGATCATCACGTACTGAGGTTGACCAAACATGGCCATTAAAGGTTCCGGAACTTTACTAAAATCGTCTCTTTTTTCAATAAATAAGAAAGTATCTGCTTTTTTCTTACTTTTATATACCGCAGTTAGCATTATGGCCCTATAAAATCTTGCTTAACAGTGCTACACACTATAACATGGCAATAATAATAAGTTATAAAAATTAGTGTGGAAACTTTAATAAAAGCCTTGTTCAGCCTAGGTTTATATAAAGTTACATGCTAACTAGACAATCCAGTTGAGCATCTATGTCGGACCAAATTTTTGAGCTAAAAGGCAACCTTTTTACATTATCAGTTTTACATCTTTATAGTACTGATATTAACCTTTTAGCAGAACAACTGTATGTAAAAATAGCCCAAGCCCCAAAATTCTTTGAGGGTGCCCCCATTGTCGTTAATTTAATTGAAGTAAAAAACAGCACAATCGACTTTGTTCATTTAAAATCACTTATTGAACGCATGAGCTTTAATGCGGTGGGTGTATGTAATGGTTCGGATGAGCAACACAAACAAGCAAAAGCTGCAGGGTTATCTGTTTTAAACTATTCACAAGACGTTAAGAGTGAACCCGCAAGAGTAGAGCCTAATACGTCAGTGGTTGAAAAAACCGTGTATTTACCAGCACAAATTATTAATGGTGCAGTACGCTCAGGCCAACAAGTTTACGCCAAAGACCGTGATTTAGTGGTGTTAGGTGCAGTAAGCCATGGTGCAGAAGTGATTGCCGATGGTAATGTACACATTTATGGAACTCTACGCGGCCGTGCTATTGCCGGTGCAAAAGGGCTAGAAAACGCATATATATTTTGTAATAAATTAGAAGCAGAACTCGTTTCAATCAATGGTAATTACTGGATCAGTGACTCACTGCAAGGTGAACACTGGGGTAACGCAGTTCAAATACAACAAAAAAATGAATCTTTAGAAATTTCAGCTTTGGTTAAAGGATAAATCTCATGGCAAAAATAATTGTCGTTACCTCGGGTAAAGGGGGTGTTGGTAAAACAACATCAAGCGCAGCAATTGGTACAGGCTTAGCACTAAAAGGCTACAAAACTGTTATCATCGATTTTGATATCGGCTTACGTAATTTAGACCTAATTATGGGTTGTGAACGTCGCGTAGTGTATGACTTCGTTAATGTAATCAATGGCGAAGCCAACCTTAACCAAGCACTCATAAAAGATAAACGTGTAGAGAAGTTATTTTTACTTCCTGCATCACAAACACGCGATAAAGATGCACTCACACGCGAAGGTGTTGAACGTGTACTTAATGAATTAAAAGAAGACTTTGACTACATAGTCTGTGATTCTCCGGCAGGTATTGAAGCCGGTGCAATGATGGCAATGTACTTTGCTGATGAAGCAATTGTAACCACTAATCCAGAGGTTTCATCAGTACGAGATTCTGATCGTATACTTGGAATTTTACACAGTAAATCTAAACGCGCCGAAGAAGGTTTAGAAAACATTAAAGAGCATTTGCTAATAACACGCTATAATCCAGATCGTGTAACAAAAGGTGAAATGCTATCTGTTGAAGATATCCAGGACATTTTAGCCATCGACTTACTAGGTGTCATACCTGAATCTCAAGCAGTACTTAGTGCATCTAACTCAGGACAACCCGTTATCCTTGATAGCGAATCTGACGCAGGCCAAGCTTATGCCGATGCGATCAGTCGTTTATTAGGTGAAACGGTTGAATTTAGATTTTTAGATGTTGAGAAAAAGGGTTTATTCAAACGGATATTTGGAGGTTAATGTGTCTTTACTTGACTACTTCCGCTCAGAAAAGAAAAACAGTGCGTCATTAGCAAAAGAGCGATTGCAGATCATTGTCGCGCACGAACGTTCTCAGCGTGGTACACCTGATTACTTGCCGCAATTAAAGCAAGATATATTAGATGTCATTCGTAAGTACGTAAATGTAGGCGCCGATGCGGTTCAAGTTCAGTTTGATCAAAATGAAGACGATTTAGCCGTACTCGAGCTCAATGTCACATTACCTGACGAAGAAAAGAAATAACAAACAAGGGCGCTAAGCGCCCTTTTTATTTGTTTGTCACTCGCCTTTATGACTTTAATTATCCCACTCTTTTAGAGCATCTTTAACAAAGTCATAGCGCCATGAACTGAGTAAATCTGGCTTTATGTGATTTAATTTTTGCTCATCTGTTAGCTTCCAATTCCAACTAATTAGCTGATTAATTTGCTTTTTAGATGCCATGACGTCTTCTGGTATATTGTGCTCTTTAGCAACTTTCGTAATTTTTTGTTTGATTTCTTTCGCTACTTTTTTATACGTAGGAAAATCAATTAAACGTTTTAGTACTTGTGGGTGCTGCTCAGGTGGAACTGTTTTAGCCTGCTCAATGCACTTTAAAATTTCAACCCCTGAACGATTCACTTCAATAGGCTCAACACCCGGAATTTGTCTCAAGGCATTTAAACTTGAAGGACCTCGTTTAGCGATTTCAGTCATGTTATGCTCTTTTAGCACAAAGTTAAGCGCTAGATTTTTTCGAATTGCTTTATTTCTTCGCCACACAGCTAACTCTTTAAGTACCACTAATTCATGCGGCTTAAGCTGCCATGCATTTTTAATCTCTTTATAAAGTAACTCATCTGGTGTTTGAAAAGCACGCTTGTTTGCCACTAATTCACTTTCATTGATCACAATGTCGAATAAATCAGCTGCTTTAATGCTGTCTATAATTAACTCAAAACAAGGCAGTAAGTGATATGTATCAGCTGCAGCGTATTCAAGTTGTTTTTGAGTGAGAGGACGCTGTAACCAATTGGTGCGCGATTCACTTTTATCAATTTCAATATTCAATAAGGTTTTTACCATTAAGGCAAACCCCATACAGTTGCCCTCACCTAATAGCTGAAGTGCAAACTGAGTATCAAACAATGGATAAGGAACAAAACCTGCGTATTTTTGAAAAACTTCAATATCTTCTGAAGGAGAATGAAGTACTTTTAAAACGTTTGGATCTTTAAGTATCTGCCAAAAATCAAATAAGGAAAGCTCTGCAAGCGGGTCGATGAGTGCTAAATGTTCGCCATCATAAACTTGAATGAGTGCAACTTCGGGATACAAAGTACGGCGGCGCATAAACTCGGTATCAATAGCAAGAATGGGTTTGTTTTTTATTTGTTCTACAAACGTATTTAGCTCATTTTGGGTTTGGATCAATTGGTAGTGCACTGAGTCTCCTACAATAAAAAAGCCGACATATGTCGGCTTTTTTATAGTTGCTAATCTTTTAAGGCTCTTCTGAGAATTTTACCCACGTTAGTTTTGGGTAACTCATCCTTAAACTCAACGAGTTTAGGAACCTTATAATTAGTTAAATTATCACGACAATGTTTTATTATATCTTTTTCAGTTAAAGAAGGGTCTTTTTTCACAACAAAAACTTTAACTTGTTCACCACTAATGTCATGAGGAATACCAATTGCAGCAACTTCTAATACACCTTCGTGCATTGCAACCACTTCTTCAATCTCATTTGGGAAAACATTAAAGCCTGAAACAATAATCATGTCTTTTTTACGGTCAACAATATAGAAGAAACCTTCATCATCGTACGTCGCAATGTCACCGGTTGCAAACCAACCATCTTTTAAACATTCAGCGGTTGCGTCTGGGCGATTATAGTAACCAAGCATAACTTGAGGGCCTTTAACCCATAGCTCGCCTGGCTCACCTTTAGCCGCTTCTTCACCGTTATCAAGCATTAACTTAATATCTGTACTTGGCGCAGGCAAACCAATAGAGCCATTATATGCCTCTAAATCATATGGGCTAATTGTTACTAATGGAGCACATTCAGTTAAGCCATAGCCTTCCATTAATTTAGTATTGGTCACTTTTTGCCACTTTTCTGCAACAGGACGTTGTACCGCCATACCGCCACCCAATGACATTTTAAGGTGACTAAAATCAAGTTCAGAGAAACCAGGAGTGTTTAATAAACCATTAAATAGAGTATTAACCCCTGTAATAGCAGTAAATTTATGCTGGCTCAGCTCTTTTACAAATCCAGGCATATCACGTGGATTAGTAATTAAAACGTTTAAACCACCGTATTTCATAAATGCCAAACAGTTAGCTGTTAGCGCAAATATATGATAAAGCGGAAGCGCGGTAATAACCACTTCACTACCACGGTCAAGAACTTTGTCTAAACAACCAGAAACTTGTTCAAGGTTGCCTACCATATTGCCATGGCTCAACATTGCGCCCTTAGATACACCGGTAGTTCCACCTGTGTACTGTAAAAAAGCTAAGTCACTTAGATTGACGTCTGGGCGTGTGTAACCATTTGGATCAGCTTTTAATAAATCACAAAATTTAATCGTGTTAGGTAACGTGTAACTTGGCACCATTTTTTTGAAATGCTTAACTACAAAATTAACTAAATGCTTTTTAAGACCCCCCATCATGTCACCTACTTGGGTAACCACAATGTGTTTCACGTCTGTGTTAGGCAGCGCTTTTTCAAGCGTATCAGCAAAGTTAGCTAGTATAAATATTGCCGATGTTTCAGAATCTTTTAACTGATGCTCTAGCTCACGTACGGTGTAAAGTGGATTAACGTTAACCACAACGCACCCTGCGCGTAAAATACCTAAAATAGCAATAGGGGTTTGCAACAAGTTAGGCATCATCACAGCGACTTTATCGCCTTTTTTTAGCCCTAAGTCGTTTTGAATATAGGCGGCAACACGTTTCGTTGCTGCATCTATTTCGTTGTATGACAATGTTTTACCCATATTTGTAAATGCAGGTAAATCTTTGTATTCATTAAAACTTTTTTCAAACACTTCGAGTAACGAGTTGTAGTGCTCAGGATCGATTGTTTCAGGCATACCTTCTGGGTAGCGCTTAAGCCAGATTTTTTCCACTCTTAGCCCCTGTTTATAATTATATTTTTATTAACCTTAATCTAAGTAAGGCACTTTCACAATTGAGCAAATACTCTAATCTAGAGATAATCCCACATTTATCGGTAATATACAATTAACATGCACTACTTTGCACCATAAATGCGTGAATGTGTTCAAAACATAGCCCACTACTTTGCATATGGCAATGATGTCCACCGGGCACATCTATTACACTCAAGTTATTGTAATATTTACTATACTTGTCTAAATTTTGTTTTACAAATGGATAACCTTTATCACCTAATATTAATTGACATGGTGCAATTAATTCTTTTATTGCACCAATACATTGCGCTTCATCAAATCGAAAACCTGAGTGATTTTTAAGCTTAGGATCAGTCGTTAACTCAAACCCACTGTGCATTTGTTTTATATTTCTGTCCATCAGCAACGCAATTACTTCATCATTTAAATCAGTTGTTTTTGCACGCGCTTGATAAATTTGCTCTTTAGAAGTATATGTCCTTGATTTTTTAATCGTTAACCGTGCCCTGTTAAGTATGGCATTTCTTAGCTGCGAAGCGACTTCATTTGCTTGCGTGGTAACGCAGCCAATTCCTTCAATAAAAGAAACGGATTTAACATACTCGTTAAAACAACTCGCAAATAAACCCGCGACCATCGCCCCCATCGAATGCCCGACCAAATGTACCTTTTTTAATTTAAGCGCTGTGATTAAGGCATACACATCATCCACATAATCAATAAAGTAGTAATGTGCCTGAGGGCTTCGCCAAGATGATAGTCCATGCCCTGCAAAATCAATACAATACCACGTTTGATTTGACGGTACGTCAGTTAGCATAGGTGCAAAGCTAGCACTGTTATCTAACCAACCGTGAAGCGCAATAACAACCTCTTCACCGTCTCCAAATTTAAGGCCATGTATATCTAAGTCGTTAGCTTTGACAGAAAATGGTTGCAATGCAAACCTCTACTTTTTATTTGGTTATAGCAATAACATACAAGAGTTATTACACAAATAATAGAACCGAGCTAGAAGAGCACACACTTAAATCGCGAGATTTCATAACATATTCATTTATTTATCTGGTCATCAGTATACAATAATAGTCGCTATTAAAATAAGTACACTTAAAGGGTACACACAATGAAAAAACAGTTCGGCTTATTAGCGCTTTTATGTACAACAACAGGAGCATTTGCTCAAACAGCGCCTAAAAATGTTATTTATATGATTGGTGATGGCATGGGTCCCGCTTTCACAACCGCTTATCGATACTACAAAGATGACCCAACAACAAAAGAAATAGAAACCACCGTTTTTGATACCATATTAAAAGGCATGGCGCACACGTATCCAGATGACCATACCTATGTTACAGACAGCGCAGCAGGTGCAACTGCACTTAGCAGCGGCCATAAAAGTTATAATGGCGCTATTGCCGTCGATACAGCTAAAAAGCCTGTTAAAACCATGCTAGAAATTGCAAAAGAGCAAGGAATGACAACAGCTTTAGTAGCTACCTCACAAATAAACCATGCAACACCAGCAAGTTTTGCCGCACATAATGAATCAAGAAGAAACTACGATGATATCGCTAATGACTACATTGACAATAAAATTGCAGGTAAATTACCGGTAGATTTAATGTTAGGCGGTGGTACTCAATACTTTATTCGTGATGACAGAAACTTAGTAGACGAATTTAAACAAGCTGGTTATCAATATGGCGATGATATTCAAAACCTTGGTCAAATCACTCAAGTGCCTGCTATAGGTTTATATGCACCTAAAGGCTTACCGTTTGCTCTTGATGAAAACCCAACAAGATTAAAGCAATTAACTTCTAAAGCGTTTGATTTGCTTGATGGGCAAAATGATAAAGGCTTTTTTGTGATGATTGAAGGCAGCCAAATTGACTGGTGTGGTCACGCAAACGACATTGCCTGTGCAATGGCTGAAATGGATGACTTTGCTAAATCAATCGAAACGGCTAAAGCCTATGTAGATAACAACCCAGACACTATTTTAGTGATCACGGCAGACCACTCAACAGGCGGTTTAACTATTGGTGCACATGGCCAATATAAATGGGAAACAGATGTCATCAAAGGTGTAAAAGCCACTGCGGGCACATTGACCAAATTACTAATGGGTTCTGATAACCTTAAAACGGTGTGGCAAGCTAATACCAGTATTGAATTTACAACTGAAAACGAAATTAAGCTTAAACAAGCCAAAGCTATGGGCGAGAAAACCCTAAACTTGGCCGTTAAAAGCATTATTAATGACTTAAGCTTTACAGGTTGGACAACGGGCGGTCACACAGCGTCTGATGTACAAGTATTTGCCTATGGCAAAAATAGCGATGACTTTGTTGGCTCTCAAAATAATACCGATATAGCTAAAAAATTAATTGGTTATATAAAGCAGTAGTTTTTGAAACTTAATAAAAAAGCCCGAATAATTCATTCGGGCTTTTTTATTTTTTTTAATCTTAGCTAAGCGTATATATCAACACCAATTAAACTTTGAACTTCAGCTCTTCGCTCTAAATTAGCAAACTCAGTATAAGTAGAAATCGCTTTGCTTACTTGAGCACTGGGTTGATCGTAAATAGTTTGGCTGTATTGGGTATCTTTGCTGTTCGCTTTTGTAAACTCTTTTGCAAGTTCAAGCCCTTCTGGGCTGCTTTTGACATAATCGGTATTAGTTTTTTGTGGTTTGGCTTGCTCTATTACTCGTTCAGGCTGCGCCGGAACTACCGAAGTAGAACGCACCTTAGCAGGTATATCACCTGTAAAAAAACCTGAACTTATAGGTAGCGACACAGCGCTTCTCCAACCAACAACATAACTAAATTATGATTTAAAATCGCTTAATTTGCAAACAACCGTGTTTGTTTATTCACGGCCCGGTAATTTTTTCCATGTTACCGTATCACGCACATACTTTGGTTGTGCATCACTGGCTTTTACACCCTTACCTGCAAGGTATTGCGCCTCTACTAGTGCCAACATATACTGTGCATCCGGTAAGGTTATTTCAGGCTGTATGGTCACACTATTAAATGGCGTTAATGCTTCAGGGTAACTTTTAAACCCAGTTCCTACGGCTGCAGCATCGATGTTTGTATCTATCAAAGTTGCATCTAACAATTCAGGTTTGAATACTCGCTCTTCGCCTTTAAGTGTCATCAATCCATCTTTTGCATGGTATTGAGCAAAGTAGATTTCTCCCATACGCGCGTCAATACTAGAATAAACATCGTTAGCACCAAACTGTTCTAATGCCTGCTGTGCCATGACTGCTAAAGTAGATACCCCAACTAATGGTAAATTAGTTGAATACGCAAGACCTTGGGCAATGGCTACGCTTATACGCACGCCAGTAAAGCTACCTGGCCCTTGGCCAAATCCTATTACGTCTAAATCTTTTAATTTACAGCCGGCTTTACCAAGTAGCTCATCAATAAGTGGCAGAACTTTTTGGCTATGCTGCTGCGGACACTCTTCAAAATGATGAAATGTTTTACCCTGATAATGCAAAACAATAGATAATGCTTCAGTAGAGGCATCTAGGGCGAGAATGTTACTTTTGATCATTTTTGTACTCAATTAATATGTTTTAAAAATGTATTGGCATCTTCTAAGCTACGTGTACGGCGCATTGGCGGTAAACTCTTTAAAAATACTTGTCCATATTGGCGTGTTACTAAACGATTATCGCAAATCACTAGCACGCCTTTATCTTTGTTGTCTCTTATTAAGCGACCTACCCCCTGCTTTAAGGCAATCACCGCTTGAGGTAATTGAATATGCGCAAACGGGTCTTTGCCTTGCATTTGGCAATCTTGCATTTTAGCTTGTAGTAAAGGGTCATCAGGTGCAGCAAATGGCAGTTTATCTATAATAACACAGCTTAAGGTACTACCTCGTACATCAACCCCTTCCCAAAATGACGCGGTGCCCAGCAATACCGCATTACCATGGCGAGTAAATTTTTCTAGTATAATTCGTTTAGACATTTGCCCTTGCATATAAACTGGGTAGTCCATTTGCGTAGTTAAGCCCTCAGCCACTAAATGCATCATACGGTAACTGGTAAATAACACAAAACAACGCCCTTTAGCCGACTTAATAAGCTCTAAGGTTAATTTTACAATCGCATGGGGCATATTATCTTCATGCGATTGTGGTAAATAACGAGGTAAGCACAGCAACGCCTGATTCTCATAATCAAACGGGCTATCTACCATCATACTTTGCTTTGGTTTTAAGCCAAGGCTCGCATTAAAGTGGCTCAGTTCATTGTCGACCGATAACGTGGCCGAGGTAAAAACAAATCCTGAACCCGACTCTTTCATCATTAAAGCAAATTTAGCCGATACATTCAGAGGCGTAATATTAATAGTTAAATAGCGCCTCGTGGTTTCGTACCAGTAACTAAAACCTGTTTGAGCAGTATCGAATACGCGCTCTAACTGACCTTTAAAAGCCAATACTCGTTCAAACGGATGTTCTATTTTATCACTTCGCTCTAAGCATAACTTTAATACCTGATACACAAACTCTAAATCACTAATAACCCGGTGTAAGGCCGAGCAAATAAGCTTATTACTGAGCTTTTCACGCCAGTCACCTCGACTGCCATCTACTCCAAACTGCAGCCTTAAATCAGCGACACTGGTTTCAAGCTTATTTAAACTTTTGCCTAATTGCAGCATGTCTGGAATTTCAGCGCGATAAATAGCGCGCAAATCGTTAATTAAATCCACCAGCTTTTTGGTGCTCATGGTTTCGCCAAAATAGTCACTGGCAATTTCGCTTAATTGGTGAGCTTCATCAAATATGTAGGCATCGGCATTGGGCATTAGCTCTGCAAAACCAGATTCCTTTACCGCCATATCAGCAAAAAACAAATGGTGATTTATTACCACAACATCGGCATCCCCCGCTTTTAAACGCGCTTTGCGAATATAGCATTCTTGAAAGTCTGGGCACTCTTTGCCTAAGCAATTATCAGCAGTTGAGCTTACATACGGCAACACTTTGGCATCTTCTTCAATACCAATACAATCGGCTAAATCGCCGGTATGCGTTTCACTGGCAAATTTAGCAACCATAGCGAGCTGATGCATTACATCAGGGTCGTCTGTTGGTACGTGTGCCACATGTTGAGTTAGTCGATACGTACACAAATAATTGGCACGCCCTTTTAACAAGGCCGTTTTTTTAGCTGCACCTAAGGCTTTTACTAATACGGGTAAATCGCGGTGATAAAGCTGCTCTTGCAGTGCTTTAGAACCGGTTGAAATAATCGTTTTGCCCTTAGATTTAAGAGCGGGGGCTAAATAAGCAAAGGTTTTACCTGTGCCAGTGCCTGCCTCAACAACAAGTTGAGACCGGGTTTTTAATGCATCCTCAACCGCCACCGCCATATCGATTTGAGGCTGGCGTGGTGTGTATCCATCTATTGATAAAGCCAAAGGCCCGGTCGCACTAAACAGCTGTTTGATAATACCAATCACTATGTAAAAAATAATAGCGGGATTCTACGTAAGCTGTTGAGGAAGGGCAAGCCAAAGTGAGTGAGAATTTAACCAATAAAGGGGCGTGTGCCCCTGTTAATTATTCTGCATTAATAGTTAAGGTAATGCCATTTGCATTACGATAACCTTTAATATCTATGTACCATAAACCTGCTTGGGGTGCAGAGACAGTACATGTTTCTGTGTTGCCATTTTTATAAGGGCGACACACATATTGTGTATTAGATGATGGCGCATCAAAATTTAAATACAAATCAGCATCGCCAGTTCCACCTGAAATAGCAACATTTAGCGAAGAATAGCCTGCAACTAAACGTTGTTCATAACGCTGCCAATCACCTGCATTTACGCTAATGTTATCTTCTACGCGATTGATTGGCTCTAAAGCACCAGCTTGCTCAAAACTACCTATCAAAGAAATATTGTTAATTGCGCTATATGCCTCAACCATTACATAGTAAGTTCCATCATCGCTGGTAGGAATATCACAACGTTCATTACTTGTGGGAGACGTACTTTTACAATCGAAATCGCTTAATGTTGGCGCCTGATTAAACTTAACGTATAAATCGGCATCGCCATTATCACCTGAGGTTTCAAAGCTTAAATTTTGCGCTCCTTTTGGTACATTTAATGTATAGATAAGCTGCTCTTTAGCAGTGGCATTGATACCAGAAATTGGCTCTCCATTTACTAACTCATTATTACTTGGCGGTGTTACATCACCAGCGTTTTTTGCCAATTCAGCTACAAAGCTTACAGCTAAGTTAGCAAATTTTATTGCATGATCAGCATCGAAATTACTGTCATTTTGTGTATGAATGAGTGGATTAATATCATTCATTTTTGATTCAAACGGCATAGAGGCAGCAAAGCCTTGTTGGTACCATGAAGCATGATCGGAGCAACCATAACCACATTGGTCAAAGCCATAACTAATTTGGGGTAAGTATGTGTCTATAAGCTGCGCTAAAAACTGGTTTTGAGCATTATTTGTGTAATCCGTCATCATAATAATATCTTCGATACTGCCGTTGTTGCCGGTCATATCAAATTGCACCATACCCACTACATTTTTACCCTGCGCACGATAACTACTGGCTATATCTTTAGAGCCTCTCAGACCTACTTCCTCTGCCGCAAATGCCATAATTTTAATGGTTTTTTGCGGCTTATAATTTGTTTCAACTATCGCCTTTAAAGCTTCAGTTAACACTGCAATACCCGATGCGTTATCATCCGCGCCAGGAGAGCGTCCTTGTGCAGGATTCGCTTGGTTAATCGAATCTAAATGGCCTCCAATAACTACAAGCTCATCTGCATTTTCAGCACCGGCAATGGTTACAATGATGGATGATTGCGCCCAACTATGCTGATAACTTTCAATGGTTATATCACTTCGGGTAGTTGCAATTTGTTGCCAATAACTTTGCAACCATTGTGAAGCATCAACACCGGTTTGCGAGGTATAATAACGATTATTAAAGTTAGTCAGTGAATTTACTGTGCTTTGTAAGTTAATCGGACTTTGTGCATTAATTAAACTTTGTACCGTCTGCGCATTATCAATAGAATAATTGTAAGCTAATAATGCTTGGCTATTTTGAACGACCGCTAATTGTTTTGCGTAATCACTCGCTTCTTCAAACGAGCTATGAGCAACAAACCCACCACAACGATTGTAGTTATGATGCATAAACTCACTCAAATTATTTACCGCGTTACTAGGTACACTGAGCAAATCAACATCTGGTATAGGGCTTGATTTTCTATGAGAAAAAGGTATTTTTTGTAAAAATGTACCTTGTTCATGTTGATAATGCTGGGCTGCAGTTGAATCAATAGTTACCCAAATATTGTCTGGATTTTCATTTGCTAAGCAATTAAAACTCATAGTTAAAGTAGTAATAACTGCTAGTTGTTTAAAGTAGTTCATAAATATTCCTTATCATTTCACTTTTATTTTAAGCATTAAAAAAAGGGGCTAAGCCCCTTTTATAACTATGCCTAATTAGCAGTTATATTGAGTGTTACACCGCTTGCTATGCTGTAGCCTCTAAGATCAATGTACCAAGTACCCGATTGCGGGTTCTCAAATGTACATTCTTCATTGTTGCCATTTTTGTAAGGTCTACATAAATATGAAGACGTACTTGAAGGCGAACCAAAGTTTACATAAAGATCAGCATCACCACTGCCACCAGCAATACTAATATTTAAAGTGCTATACCCTGCGGATAAATCTTGAGTGAAGCGACTCCAGTTATTAGTAGTCACATTAATATTAGACTCAGTTCTGTTGATAGGCGTTACCCCACCATTATCACCTGAGTAACTACCCGTTAATGATACGCCAGATATAGCATTCCATGCTTCAACCATTACATAATAAGTTCCCGCTTGTGCATTACTTATGTTACAGCTTTCTGTACTAGTAGATGTTGTGCTATTACAGTCGTAGCTATTTAAGGTCGGTCGGTTTGCAAATTTAACGTATAAGTCTGCATCACCTGAGCCGCCAGTAGTATTGAACTGAAGATTTGTCGCGCCAGCGGGAACATCTAAAGTAAAGAATAGTTGCTCTTTTTCAGCGCCACTGATACCCGTACGCGCTACCCCGTTGGTTAATGCTTCATCGTCAGTCGGTGGTTGTGTTGTTGCACATTCACTACCTGAACTAAGATTTGAATTAACCCCAACGGCAGCTAAAGCAGCTTTAACATCATTTGGGTCATAATTTAAATCACAGGCTGCATCCATCACCCCGTTACCGGCTAAATCCCAGCCTACACCCGCACTCCAATATAGTTGGTTGGCACGAGCCATTACGATAAAGGCTTTTTGCGTATCCCAACCCGGCGTGGTTGCTAAATTATAAAATGCCTTATTATAAACCCCTGAACTATAATGCACGTCCATACCTGAATAATAGTTGCTTTGGTTATCTATTGAACGGCCATCTTGGGTAGGGTTATTCATGTAACGCAGCGCACCATTACCTTTAAAAATATCCTTACCAACTAGCCAATCGTTGCTGCCTTTCATATAAAATTCAGCAGCTTCACCAGCCATATCCGAAAATGCTTCATTTAATCCACCTGGTTTACCATTGTAAATCAAACCTGAATTTTGTTCAGTAAAGCCATGGCTAACTTCATGTGCAGATACATCTAAACTTACCAATGGATAAAACGTATTTTGGCCATCGCCAAAGGTCATTGCACTGCCATCCCAAAATGCATTTTCATAATTACTTGAATAATGAACGCGCATTTGCAACTGAAAACTCAAGGGTGCTGTACCTACCCAATCGTTATACATATTAAAAATAACGTTACCAAAAAAATGAGCATCATTTAGCGGTGAATATGCGCCATTAATTTCTTTGACCGTATTCTCAGGACACGTAAATGAATGTGCGGAAGAGCCACTCGTTCCACCATTTAAATTAATAGTGCGAACATTTGCGTTATTCATGGTACAAGTATTACCCGATTGACTAACATCTAGACTGTCAAAATCAGTTCCATAAATATACTTGCCTGTCTTTAGATTTCCGCCAGGACCTGTTGCATTGGCATGTTGTAAGTTATCGTAACTAAGTAATACCTCACCAGTATTAGCATCAATGATCTGATATGGTCTTGATGGTGACTTGCCATAAGTAACATAAGACACCTCATAAACTAAATGCGCCTTATTCTGATCGTCAACCCAAATAGCGAGCCTTGATTGCTCGTTATGTTTTTTCAAGCCGACTGATTTTGCTGCAATGCCTGTTTTTGACCCTTTTAAAATCGCATCTTTTTTTGTCAACTTAGCTGAAACGTCCGCTAAATCTTCATCAATGTTGTAAACAGCGGCACCATGGGCTTTTTTAAGCATCCCATTGTTAAATGTTAAGCTGACTGTATCACCAATAACAGGAATGCCTTGATACGTTTGTTGGTAACGGCGTGTTACTTCTCCGTTATTGCTAGTAAACTCTTTTAATACAACTAATTCATTCCCTACACTTAACCCAATCAACTGATTTGGACTTACCGATAGCAAGGAAGCAGAGTTTGATTGCACCATGTTATTAATTGTCGGTTGTTGATTTAGATACTTCTTATTCGCAGCTACTGCATTTGTTGCTTGAACCAAGGTTAAAGCAGCAAAAGTTGCTATTGTGATTTTAGATAAATTCACGTTTACGCTCCGTTAAAGTTTAAGTTTTTAGTATATTTGTATTAACCGGTACATCTTGTACCCGATTAGGGATCAGCATAGACCGCAAACTGACATAACGAAAATTAAACATTTAATTTACAATTAAAGTATTAGTAAAGAAGTTTAGTGCTTTATTTACAGTGCCTTACAATTAACTCCATTTACAGTAAAAACAAAAATGTAACATTATGTATACATATATTTACATTCTAAAGTTCAACAAGGGGATTGGTTTTATAAGTTACACTAGTAAATATTCATCACTCAACGATGACTAAAAAGTCGTGTTCTTGCTGTAAAAATTTAAACTAATGTGATTTGTAGAGAGTTAAACGGAATTTAAGCTGAGGGCTTAATTAAATGAAGGAGGTTTTGTAATTACCTTTATACTCTGACAGGCAATAAACTTTATTTAAGCCCATGTATCTAGATGGGGTTTGTCGTCATCTTCTTCAGCGGTATTATTGCGCGATTTATTTTCGTCAAACGACAGCTTATGTTGTTTTTCTACCTCCCTTTTTTTACGCTCTTCTAGCTCTACTTTTTTGGCACTGGCACTTTGTTGAACCCCCGCAATATGAAAAGCCCCTTTAGATTCAAGCGTTAAACGCGTAATAGGCCCTAAATAAGGGATCATTATATCCATGCTTGCCTCCATTGAATTGAACGTAATTTAATCACTATAAAGCTGTTGATAAATAAAGCAATACTCTAATTATTATCGGCAGTTATAAGATATTCTTTAATTAAAGAATATTTTTCTTGCCATGATGTTAGTGAATGTGTTTTTATAAATGCGAAATTTATTAAACAAACAGCAGCTAAGCGTTAACATAGTAACGAATAGCTAAACAGGATATAAAAATGCTTAATTCACTGACAGTTGTACATCACCACCATCATTCATCGGAATAACCTGTCAGGTCTTTCGCTGAGAGGTTGTTCCTAAAAGGAAACCTCTGGCGAATCAACATACCAAGATTCATTTTCGCCCTGAGGTTTCCCTCGGGGTTTTTAGTTTTTAAATTAAAGGAAAATGAGTAATGAATAATAGTAATCGTCTTCGTATCGCCATCCAAAAAGGTGGCCGCCTATCTAAAGATTGTCAAGATCTGCTTAAACAACTGGGTGTAAAACTCAATCTTCGTGAGCAGCGCCTAATAGCACACTCAACCAACATGCCTATCGACGTTTTGCGTGTGCGCGATGACGATATTCCAGGCTTAGTTATGGATGGTGTATGTGATTTAGGTATTGTTGGCGAAAACGTATTAGTTGAAGTACAAGCAGAAAGAGAACGCCAAGGTGTACCGAGTGAAGTAACAAAGCTTTCTAAACTTGACTTTGGTTACTGTCGTTTAGCACTTGCATGGCCACAAGAACTTGGTAAACAAGACAAGAGCTGGTTTGAAGGCAAACGCATAGCAACCACTTACCCAGAAATTTTAAGCCAATACCTAAAACGCGAAGGCATTAACGCCAGCACAGTAATGTTAACAGGTTCAGTGGAAGTAGCCCCACGAGCAGGACTTGCCGATGCTATTTGTGATTTAGTCTCTACAGGCGCAACGCTTGAAGCAAATGGCTTAATGCAGGGTGATACAATTTTAGAGTCAAATGCTTGTTTAATCCAAAACACTCAACTACAAGATCCTGAAAAATTAGCGCTCATCAATAAACTAATGCCGCGTTTACGTGGTGTAAAGCAAGCTAAAGAAAGCAAATACATTATGTTACACGCACCAAAAGACAAGCTTGATGAAATTTGTGAGATTTTACCTGGCGCTGGCCAACCTACATTATTGGCTCTTGCGGGTAATGATGAATATGTTGCCCTACACATGGTGAGCAGTGAAACCCTATTTTGGGAAACCATGGAACAACTTAAGGCCCTTGGTGCCAATTCTATTTTAGTTATGCCAATTGAAAAAATGATGGAGTAACAATAATGCTTCGTTGGAATGAGGAATCATCACAAGTTCAAGCAGCGGCGCTTATGCGCCCTGCTGTATCAGCAAGTGAAAAAGTAGAAAGCATTTGCCAGACTATTTTGGCAAAAGTAAATGCACAAGGCGACGCCGCTCTACTTGCATTAGCAAAAGAGTTCGATAATAGAGCCAAGCCGCGTTTACGTGTACCACTTGATGAAATTAATGCCGCTGAGAAAATGCTAAGCCCAGAGCTTAAGTATGCAATTGATACCGCTTATGCCAATGTGAAATGTTTTCACCAAGCGCAACTACCAAAAGATATTAAGTTATCGACTCAACCCGGTGTTGACTGTGAACTGAAATATCAAGCCATCGAAGCAGTCGGTATTTATGTACCAGGAGGGAGTGCCCCTCTTCCATCATCGGTTATTATGCAAGGTGTATTGGCGCAGTTAAGCGGTGCAAAAACCGTGGTATTAACCACCCCAGTACAAGGTGATAAAGCAATTAACCCGGCTATTTTATATGCCGCTAAATTATGTGGTATCACCACAATTATTGAAAGCGGCGGTGCAGGCGCGATTGCTGCTATGGCCTATGGCACAGAGTCTGTTCCTAAAGTGAATAAGATTTTTGGTCCAGGTAACAGCTTTGTCACCATGGCAAAGCAATTAGTTGCACAAACGATTCCAGGTATGGCGATTGATATGCCAGCAGGGCCATCAGAAGTGTTAGTGATTGCAGATGAACGTGCAAACCCAGAGTTTATTGCTGCCGACTTACTCTCTCAAGCAGAACACGGGGCTGACTCACAAGTTATTTTATTATGTAACAGTGAAACCATTATTGAACAAACGCAAGATGCACTCACTCGTCAACTTGCCAACTTAAGTCGAAAAGATACCGCCGAACAGGCATTGGCAAATTCGTCTCTAATTCTAGTTGATTCAGTAGCCCAAGCGTTTGACGTATCAGCGCAATATGGGCCAGAGCACTTAATATTACAACTTGCAGATGCTACTCCTTATTTAGATAAAGTAAAGAATGCAGGCTCTGTATTTGTTGGCGATTACACCCCAGAGTCAGCGGGCGATTATGCCTCAGGCACTAATCACGTGTTACCCACTTATGGTTACAGTGCAACTTACTCTAGCTTGAATTTACTTGATTTTTTCCGTACTTACACAGTACAAACTATCAGTAAACAAGGCTTAACTGAGCTTTCAAAAGCTATTTTACCCTTAGCAGATGCAGAAGGCCTAGATGCCCACGCTAATGCGGTTTCAATTCGTTTAGAGGCAATAAAAAATGAGCAATGAGAGCGGCTTATTACCTGATAATATTGCAGCGCTTGCTGCGTATAGCTCAGCTAAAAGTGAAAAACTAACCGGCACAACCTGGCTTAATGCCAACGAAAGCCCGTATGCTAAAAACCTTGAAATAACAATTGAAGACTTGAATCGTTACCCCGATCCTCAGCCTCAATTGGTTATTGACCGCTACGCTGCCTATGCTGAGCTTGAAAACGAAAATGTATTAATGACTCGCGGCGCAGATGAAGGCATTGAATTATTAGTACGTACCTACTGTGAACCGTCAAAAGACAGCATTGCACTATTTTTACCAACATATGGTATGTACAAAGTAACGGCCGATACACACAACGTCGCAATCAATGGCCTAACACAAGCGCTTTTGTTAAATGCCAGCGTGGATGAAATAGTTGCCGCTGTGGGTAGCTCAAAACTAGTGTTTATTTGTAATCCAAATAATCCAACTGGAAGCTTAACACCGCTAGATAAAGTAAAAGCCATTGCCACTGCGCTTGCAGGTAAAGCATTAGTGATTATTGATGAAGCCTATATAGAGTTTTGTCCAGAGCAAAGTGCAACACAACTTATAAACGAGTTCAGTAATATTGTTGTGCTTCGTACACTCTCAAAAGCGTTTGCACTTGCGGGTTTAAGAACAGGGTTTACTCTCGCTCAGGCCAGTGTATTAGCGCCTATTCGTAAAGTCATTGCACCGTATCCGGTATCGGGTGTGGTGGCCAGCATTGCAGCACAAGCCATTGCCCCTGATGCGATTACCTCAATGCGTCGCCAAGTGACGATTTTAAATAGCTTAAAGTTAAAGCTTATTGACTGGTTAAACGCCTCTCCTGCAGTATTAAAAATACTCACTGGTGAAGGCAACTTCGTTACTTTAAAATTAGCGAACAAGGATTACTTTAAACAAGCGCTTAAACAAGGCTTAGTAATGCGCGCCTTCACCTTGTTTAATGAAGACGACTGGCTACGTATTTCAATTGGTAATGAACAAGAATTAGAACAAGTAAAAATTTGGTTAGATGGCCTGCAATTGCCACAAACCGCAGCACAACAGGAAGTATCATGAGTAACCCCTATTTATTTATAGACCGCGATGGCACTATTATTGAAGAGCCAATCACCGATAAACAAGTCGACAGCCTTGAAAAACTAGCGTTTTTACCAGGTGTTATTCCTGCCTTATTGCAACTGCAAGCAGCAGGCTATCGTTTAGTAATGGTATCGAATCAAGATGGCTTGGGCACAGACAGCTTCCCAACTGCCGATTTTGACATTGCTCAAGATAAAATGATGGACATACTGCAAAGCCAAGGCATTAGCTTTGAGTCAGTATTAATTTGCCCACACTTTGACGAGCAAAACTGTGATTGCCGAAAACCAAAAACAGGCTTACTTACTGAACTGATGCGCTCAGGCAAAGTTGATTTAGCACGTTCTTTTGTGATTGGCGATCGCCAAACCGATATTGGCCTTGCACAAAACTTATGTTGTGAAGGT
Source organism: Pseudoalteromonas undina (assembly GCF_000238275.3). Taxonomy (NCBI): domain Bacteria; kingdom Pseudomonadati; phylum Pseudomonadota; class Gammaproteobacteria; order Alteromonadales; family Pseudoalteromonadaceae; genus Pseudoalteromonas; species Pseudoalteromonas undina. Next base: position 697,424 of record NZ_AHCF03000004.1, on the reverse strand, counting down.
ATTTTATACGACGGTAGCTGGCCTGCCATTGTCACTAAGCTGACCACGGCAAATCGTGAAGGTCGCGTGACACGTAATACCAAAGAAACGCAAATAGACGTTGCTGTTAACCTTGATCAAACAAAAAATGGCAGCATTGAAACTGGCCTTGGTTTTTTTGACCACATGCTGGATCAAATTCGCACTCATGCCAATATTGGCTTAAATATTAAAGCCAAAGGTGACTTACACATAGACGAGCACCACCTTGTTGAAGACATTGGTATTGCTTTAGGTGTTGCCCTTAAACAGGCGCTTGGCACCAAATCGCAAATTGCGCGTTATGGTTTTGCCCTACCTATGGATGAATGTAAAGCTGAGGCACAAATTGATTTGTCGGGTCGTGCTTCATTTGTATTAAACGCCAACTTTAGCCGTGAAAAAGCCGGTGATTTAGACGTACAAATGGTTGAGCACTTTTTCAAAAGCTTAAGCGATAACGCCGCAATTAGCCTTATTCTATCGGTAAGTGATGGCAACTGCCACCACCAAGTGGAAGGCTTATTTAAAGCGTTTTCTCGTGCTTTGCGTATGGCTATTGCACAAGATACCAGCCAACAAACAGCCAGCTCTAAGGGATGTTTATGATTGCGATAATTAATACCGGTTGCGCCAACATTAACTCAGTGCGGTTTGCATTTGAGCGTTTAGGGCAAACCCCTACGGTGATTACCTCGCCAGAACAACTAGCAGGCTATGAACGTGCTATTTTACCCGGTGTTGGTCATGCATCTGTTGCTATGAAGCGTTTGGTTGATAATGGTTGGCAGCAAGCAATTAACGAATATCAGCGCCCGCTAATGGGAATTTGCTTAGGCATGCAACTGCTGTGTGAAAGCACTGAAGAAGGTAACGTGCAATGCTTAGGTAAAATACCAGGCGAAGTGAAAGCACTTGATGTAGGTAGCTTAACGTCACCACATATGGGCTGGAATAACCTATCTGTTCAACAAGCGCACCCGTTGACTCAAGGTTTGCACGCAGACGATCAGGTTTATTATGTGCATAGTTTCGCCCATACCGTTAATAACGCCACGCTAGTCAGCAGCGAATACGGGCAAACATTTTCTGCAATTGTAGCTAAAGACAATTATGCAGGCATGCAATTTCATCCTGAACGCAGCGCTAAAGTAGGTACGCGTTTATTACAAAATTTTGTTGATTGGCAACTTTAGGTTGCTCTTCATGCTTTTAAAAGAGAAATACAGTGATTATTCCAGCATTAGATGTATTACAAAATCAAATCGTACGTTTGTATCAAGGTAAATACGATACTGCACAGTTTTACCCCTTTGAGCTTGGTGCTCGCTTAAAAGAGTATGCCGACAGTGGTGCCACTAAATTACATTTAGTTGATTTAGAGGGCGCACGGGATCCAAGTAAAAAACAGTGGCAACATATTCAAGCAGCAACAAAAGCTCTCAATGTACCTTACCAAGTAGGTGGCGGTATTCGTTCAGAGCAAGACGTGAGCGATTGGCTAAAAGCAGGTGCAAACCAAGTGGTTATTGGCTCAATGGCGGTTGAAAAGCGTGAGCAAGTAAAAGCCTGGATTGAACAATTTGGCGCTGAGCACTTTGTAATTGCCCTTGATGTTAATAAAACTGCGAACGGATGGGCACCTGCTACTCACGGTTGGCTAAATGAATCTGAGTTTGGTTTACTTGAGCTTGTTGATTTTTACGTTGCTCTGGGTGTTATTGACTTTTTATGCACGGACATCAGTAAAGATGGCACCATGACAGGCCCTTCTTTTGCGCTTTATAAAGATTTAATTAATCATAATGCAAATATTAAAGTGCAAGCCTCAGGTGGGGTAAGCTCGTTAGATGATATTAAAAAGCTCAATGAACTTGGTGTGGGCGGCGTAATTTTAGGTAAGTCACTACTTGATGGAGCATTTAGTGTTGAGGAGGCGTTAGCATGTTATCAAAACGCATAATCCCGTGTTTAGATGTAAAGGACGGCCAAGTAGTAAAAGGCGTTAAATTTAAAGGCCATGAAATAGTGGGCGATATTTTAACAATGGCAAAAGCATACAGCGATGCTGGTGCCGATGAACTGGTTTTTTACGAAATCAGCGCAAGTGTTGAAAAGCGCCTACTTGATGTTAACTGGGTTGAAAACATTGCCCGCCACATTGATATTCCATTTTGTGTGGCTGGCGGTATTAAATCGGTAGCCGATGCAGCACGGGTTTTAGAGCGTGGTGCCGATAAAATAAGTATCAACAGCCCTGCTATTGCACGCCCTGAACTCATAAAAGAGCTACACGATGAATTTGGTAAGCAATGTGTTGTTGTAGGTATTGACAGCTTTTACGATGAAGTAACCGGCGAATACTTAGTGTATCAATTAACCGGCGATCCTAATGCATCAAGCCGCACCCGTTATAAAACCGAAGAATGGGTTAAACGCGTACAAGACTTAGGTGCAGGCGAAATCGTTTTAAATTGTATGAACCAAGATGGTGTTCGCAACGGTTACGACAACGAGCAACTCAGCAAAATACGCCAGCTGTGTGATATTCCTTTAATCGCCTCAGGCGGTGCAGGCAGTATGCAAGACTTTGTTGATGTCTTTCAACAAAGCGAAGTCGATGGCGCATTGGCAGCAAGCGTTTTTCACAAAAATGTGATTAACATTGGCGAATTAAAACAATATTTAACCGATAACCAAGTGGCAGCAAGATTATGCAATTAACACAACAAAACCAAACCCAAGTTGATTTTGCTAAAAGCGAAATGATCCCTGCTATTGTTCAAGATGCCCGCTCTGGCGTTATTTTAATGCAAGGCTTTATGAACAGCGAAGCGTTAAAAGTTACGCTTGAGAGCAATAAAGTGACCTTTTATTCGCGCTCTAAATCGCGTTTATGGACCAAAGGCGAGTCATCAGAATACTTTTTAAACGTGGTATCGGTGCATACTGATTGTGACTACGACTCAATTTTAGTAATGGCTAACCCAGAGGGCCCAACGTGCCACTTAGGCACACAAAGCTGCTTTGGCGATGATGCTAAACCAAGCTTAAGCTTTTTAGCACAATTAGAAGATGTCATTGTTGAGCGTAAAAATGATGACCCATCAAAAAGCTACACTGCGTCACTGTTCGCAGAAGACTTAAGCCGTAGCTGTCAAAAAGTAGGTGAAGAAGGTGTAGAAGTGGCACTTGCAGCAATGAAACATGACAACAATGAACTTACCAACGAATCGGCCGATTTGTTGTATCATCTCGTTGTACTACTACAACGCCAAGGGTTAGAACTCACTGATGTAGTTGCTTGCCTACAAGGTCGTCATAAGTAAATACAACGATTACTGTGTGCGCCATTATGTGGCGCACATCGTTATAAAAAGCCATAATTTTTCTTTTTAATTCAGCCTCTCAATAGCATTTAATCCCTCCCTTAGGTATCCTTTAACTAGGGTCTGCTGACCTTTGCGGATTAATATTTGTTCAAACTAGGGGCGGTTTAATCGCGGCGCGAGGTTTGCAACCTAGTGGGCTCGATAACTGCTCCTGCGTTATTCTACTGGCTTACATCCATGTAAGAATAAGTAAAAACCGAGCAAAGCTTCCGCGTCCTGCTCACGCCCCTTAGCTACATCCATGTAGGCAACAAAGAGTAAATAGCCTCTAGGCAGAACCCTTCGGGCAGCGCCTGTTTGGCATTGATGCTGCGTTATCGCCTATATATGTGGAATATTCACACTACTTAGGCTCTTCCTTGCCTAAATACCAAACAGACTGCTGCAAATTTAATCTCAAAAGGTCAACAGTCCCTAATTAACTTTGACTAAATTATTTATGCTTACCCGGTAACATAGAGCCCAATACGCCATCTTGCTTTATTAAACCATGATAAAGTGCAGCGCTTACATGCATAAAAATAAACAGTAAAAATGCATAAGCAATGAGGCCATGTGCTTCACGAAAAAACGTATAGGTCTCAATATTTTTACTAACTAAATTAGGCAAAGTAAATATACCAAAAAAGCTCACAGAACGTTCGTCAGCACTTTGCATTAACCAGCCTGAAATTGGCATTAAAATCATAGACGCATATAAGCCCACTTGGGTTAAATGTGCCGCTAAAGCTTGTGCTTTAGGCACACTTTGGGGTAATGCAGGGCTTTTATACAGTACTTTATTAATTAATCTTATTGTAACTAATATCAGTGCTAACACGCCAAACGATTTATGTAGTTGTATAGCTTCTACTTGCCATACGGCTAAACTTTGTACCATCGATAAACCAAGAAATAACATAGAAAGTATAATTAATGCCATTGCCCAGTGAATAAGTATACTCGACGCTGAGTATTTAGTAATTGTGTTCATTGACTCGTTCCTGTGATTAATTATTTAAAAGTACTTCTTTAGCACGACGACGAAATGACTCTGCATAGGCCGCGCCACGGGCACGTAAAATAGGATCGGCACTTGGCTCAATGCCTGTTGGTAATACCAGCGGATCAAAGTTCATGTTTTCACATACCCCACCCTCTTGTGCTTGCAAGCGTGATATTACTAACGTACCGGCGTTGATGGTTTTGCGCGATTGTGGCCATAAAACAGTTGGGTTGTTTTCATCATCTTCTTCGGTTGCAAAACTAAACAGCATATCGAACTTAACCGAAGACTGAGCTACTTGGTCTTTAAGTTGTAGCTGCAACGCATCTGGTGAATCATTATTAAGTGGTTGGATGTTTTCATCACTTAATTGCGGTTTAGCTATCCAACGTACGGCGTGCTTTTCATCATTTTTATCCACTAAATAAAACGCATTAATGCTGTGATACTGCTCAGTGGCAAAGCTATTGGTTGGTGTATAGCTTGCCTTCCAGTTATTAAAAGCGGCACTTTCAGGGTGCGCTGCAAAAAACGCTTTAATTTTTTCTGGGCTGCGCTTTTTAGTCACCGGATCGGGTGAAAGTGCTTGAAGTTGTTTAAAAAACGCATCTGGCGTAGCTACAGCCATAACCGGAGGCGTATTCATTGCCACCCGCCATTCTTGGTTATCATCAGTAGTTATAGAAAACGCTAAACTACGCACAGGTGCTTTTAAATCAGGTGCAGTTGGATTATTACCCGCAATAGAAAAGCGACCTACAAAAGGGGTGGCCCCTAAATCAAATACCTTAGCTTGCGAATACTTAGCAAGTTCACCCGTTGACTCAAAAGAGCCAGCTAAACAAATACCTTTTGCATGTGCACGACGAAACCCCTCATGGGCATTATCGCCTTGCTGTAAATTAACAAAACGCTGTGCAGTTACTACGTCACGATTAAATGCGCCGGTAAAATATAAAATCGTTAAAGCAAATAAAGTGATTATTGCAATTAAGGTGATTTTTTTACTCATGGTAGGATTAGACCTCGTGTGATTATTTTTTAATGATTATGTTAGGAGTTATTCATAGTTAACATTACGTCTGTAAATAAATGGCTAACCATTACTGAGTGATGCCTTACGTTGAAGCGCTTTTATCAAGCGATACCAACATGACTTTTACAAGACCGCTGCTAAGCAATTAATATTTCAATTTAATTAATAAAAAATACAGTTTATGGTTTTAAATCTATAAACAGCTAATGTTTATGAGCTTGCGCTTTTAAAAAGCTGATTGTTAATTATACTTAGGCCTATATGAGCAAGTACTAAGTTGTAATTTTGGTGCTTTCTACACAATCAAACAAATTAATACAAAACCGTACAAGTAATAATAAACTGTTGAAATTAAAATGTTATTTATTGCTCATTAGCTAACGGCTGCTTCCATTCAAGTAGTCAGTAGTTACTACTTAATACATTGCATTTAAGGTAAATTTGAAAACAAACTCAATTGGCTATTTTATAATTTTTAATTGCTTAAAAATGCCAACAATTAACAACGCACTTTTTATTTAAGGTAAACCAGATGATCAAAACACCTTGTTTTACTCAATTTAATTTGATTAGTATCATGTTTCTACTTTTATTAGCCGGTTGCTCAGAAAGTGAAGTCAGCACGCAAAAACAAAACGAACCACGTGCGGTTAAACTAATAACCATAGGTGATGAGTCGCAATCAAAAACGCTCACCTACCCCGCCACTATCGACACTATAAATAGCTCAAAGCTTGCTTTTCAAGTTAGCGGAAAGCTAGAAACGCTTAACGTTATTGCCGCACAAAACGTAAAAAAAGGCGATGTAATAGCCGTATTGGAACAACGAAACTTTATTAATGAGGTTAAGTCGAGCAAAATTCAGTTTGAAACCGCCGACAATGATTACCAACGGGGTTTAAAGCTCGCTAAAGATGGGGTTATTTCACAACGAGATATAGAGCAACTAAAATCTAAAAAAGAAGTAGCAGAATCACAATATGACTCAGCGCAAAAAGCACTATCTGACAGTAAAATTATAGCGCCTTACGATGCCATTGTTGCTGAGGTGCCAGTAAAGCAGCTTGAAAACATAAGCGCGGGTCAACATGTTGTTACTTTATTTGGTAAAGGCGAAATGGAAGCGGTGGTAAATATTCCCGCTTCAATTGTGGCCACGGTTGACTCTAAGCAAAACAATGTAGCGTCAGTTATTTTACAAGATGTATCGACTCCCCCCATTCCAGCAACATTTAGACGTGCCAATTTAGAAGCTGACTCTGCGAGTCAAACTTATGAAGTGCGATTTGCATTTGCTGTACCAAATAACCTTAATATATTGCCAGGTATGAATGCCAGTTTAAAACTTACACGTGAAGCCAGCTCAGCATCCACTCGTTTATTAGTGCCAACCTTTGCTATTTTTGAACAAAATGGTGAACACTTTGTATGGACGGTTGACGCTCAAACTATGCAAGCTTCTAAAACTCCCGTTACTATTGAAAATGGCATTGGAGAACAACTCATTGTCACTGACGGTTTAAGTGCTGGCGATGTAATTGTTGGTGCAGGTGCAAACTATGTAACTGAGGGTATGAAAGTACGTCCTTGGACTAAAGCATAGGAGCGCGGTAATGGATTTAGCAAAATGGACAATCAATAATAAATTAATTAGCACCATACTCATTATTTTAACGCTAGGGTTTGGTTTTTCATCCTATAAAAATATGGCGCGGTTTGAAGACCCCGAATTTATAATTCGCACCGCGCAAGTGTTTGTCTCGTACTCAGGTGCAAGCCCACTAGAAGTTGCAAAAGAGGTCACTGAGCCACTTGAACGTGCAATTCAAGAACTACAAGAAGTTGATACTATATCATCCACCTCATCTACAGGTTTATCTGAAATTAAAGTAGAGATTAAATCAGAGTTTTCCCCGACTAAATCTGAGTTGCAAGTTATTTGGACTAAGCTCAGAAACAAAATAAATGACACACGTCCAACATTACCGCCTGGTACTGGCACGCCACAAGTTTATGACGATTTTGGTGATGTGTATGGCTTGAGCTATTTAATAACCGCCGAAGGGTACTCACCCGACGAGTTACATGCCTACGCTAAAGATTTGCAAAGTGACATTTTACAAGTAGAGGGCGTAGCCAAAGTTGCTATGACAGGCGTGCAGCAAGAAGGCATATTTGTAGAAATAGCTCGTGAAGAGTTAGCCTCTTTAGGCGTGTCTATTAATAATATTTACGGCATTTTAGATGAGCAAAACGCTGTATTGAGCGCTGGTAACACTCAAATTGGCGATCAACGTATTTTTATCGACCCTACCGGAGAAATAAACTCCGTTGATACCATTAAAAATCTATTGGTTAGTGCCAGCGGTGAAGGTAAAACAATTTATCTTAAAGATATTGCCAATGTATACCGTGGCTTTCAAAGTCCAGCAACCAAGTTAGTCCGTTATAACTCTAAACCTGCAATTTCACTTGGGGTCGCCAGTGTATTGGGCGCTAATGTGGTTAAAGTATTTGACCGCGTTGATGACAAAGTAAAACAAACTGAAAACCTCAGACCGCTGGGTATCACAGTGCATGAGTTTTACCACCAAGGTAAAGTAGTACAAGATTCAGTCGACAACTTTGTAGTGAATGTTTTAGTCGCACTGGTGATCGTAATGGTTACCCTGCTGCTATTTATGGGTTTGCGCTCAGGAATTATTATTGGCGCAGTATTACTGCTAACCATTTTTGCGACCCTTGCGACCATGGATTTGAGCGGTATACCCATGCATCGAATTTCTCTTGGAGCGCTGATTATCGCGTTAGGAATGATGGTTGATAACGCCATAGTTGTGACCGAAGGGATTTTAGTTGGTACACAAAAAGGCCGTAAAAAGTTAGACATTGCCAGCGAAGTCGTCAAGCAAACTAAGTGGCCACTACTGGGTGGTACCTTGGTAGGCATTGTTGCTTTTGCGCCTATTGGTCTTGCCCCAGGTGATACCGCTGAATTTACCGGTCATTTATTCTGGGTTATTTTAATTTCTTTATTATACAGCTGGTTATTTGCCATTACCCTAACTCCCTTATTTTGTTATTGCTTGTTTAAAGAGCAAGATAACGACACCTCAGGCTCAGCAAAACCGAATAAACTCATGGCGTTATATCAATCTGTTGTGGTTTCGGCATTGCATCACCGCTGGCTTAGTATTGCCATTGTGGTTGCCACTTTTAGTGTGTCTATGTGGGGATTTCAATTTGTAAAATCAGGTTTTTTCCCAGCTTCTACCACACCGCAAATGGTGGTTGATTTTTGGCTACCACAAGGCACCGATATTGAAAAAACCAAAAGAGATATGCTCAAGTTAGAGAAATTTGTAAAGCAACAAAATGGCGTTGAAGGTATACAAACGCTTATTGGCGGCGGCGGTCTTCGCTACATGCTTATTTATGGTAGTGAGTCACCAAATAGTTCTTATGGGCAAATTTTAGCTAAAGTCGATGACTACAAAAAGCTAGATCAACTTTTACCTACCGTACAAAATTACATTGACGATAACTTTGTCGATGCTCAAGGCAAAGCATGGCGCTTTGTAATGGGCCCTGGTGGGGGCTCTAAAATAGAAGCCACATTTAAAGGGCCCGACCCAGATGTATTAAGAGAGCTAGCTGCACAAGCAAAAGGAATATTAATTGATGATGGCGGCGCTCTATCAATTAAAGATACATGGCGACAACGCATTAGTGTTATTGAGCCACAGTATTCTGCCATTAATGCACAGCGCGCTGGTGTAACGCGTAAAGCGGTTGCTGAAGCCTTACAGCAAAATTTTTCGGGGCAAATCGTTGGGCAGTATCGTGAAGGTGAAGAGCTCATTCCTATTATTGTTAGAGCGCCACAAGCTGAACGTGTAGACATAAACGATATTGGAAATATTCAAGTGCAAAGCAATATAACCGGTGAAACACTGCCCCTTGCGCAAGTAACCAATGGGTTTAAAACCGTCTGGCGCGATGGTATTTTAAAGCGTGAAGACCGCGAATGGACTATAAAAGCCCAAGCCGATCCACTACCAGGTGAACTAGCCTCAGAGTTATTTAATCGGGTAAGGCCTAAAATAGAAGCCATTGACCTACCTCAAGGGTATCGACTTGAATGGGATGGCGAATACGGACAATCGAAAGAATCTAACGAAATGCTGGCCTCAACTATTCCGCTGGGCTTTTTAGCCATGGTGCTGATTGTTATTGTGTTATTTAACGCTTTAAAACAACCAATTATTATTTGGCTTGTCGTGCCATTAGCCTTAATTGGTGTTGTTTTTGGACTGGTAACCACACAAATTCCACTAGAGTTTATGGGCATATTAGGATTGCTATCGCTCTCTGGTTTGTTAATTAAAAATGCCATTGTATTAGTAGATCAAATGGACATGGAAATTCGCCAAGGTAAAGCTGCATATAATGCCATTATCGATTCGGCAAATAGTCGGGTAAGACCGGTAATGATGGGAACACTGACCACGGTGTTAGGGGTTATTCCACTGTATTTTGATGCATTTTTCCAATCAATGTCTGTGGTTTTAGTATTTGGATTACTGTTTGCTACCCTGCTGACTTTAATCGTGATACCCGTGCTATATGCTATTTTTATGAATGTTAAACAAAATCAGTAAGCGAGTAATTAAGCTCTAAATTGTAGGATTCGGTTAAACAATGTTCTGCTTTGACCGGATCCTTATTATACTTTAGTCAAAACTACAGTTAATTTAATAAACTTTATAGTAATTCTCATCCTTTATAATTATTATATAGTTACAAAATGTTTTCGTTTTGAAATTCAATAATAACACTTACTCCACGGATACTTTCATGCCAATAAAACGCTTACTGATCCTCTTTTTATCTTTAGCGTTTAGTGAAGCTGTTATTATGCTTTTTTTAGCCGCATTTGTTACCAAGTTTACCGGTGTTTGGCTTTCAGTAATATTAGATTCCAGCCTTATCGCGTTAGTAGCGATTGTCACTACCCTTTACTTATTTCGCGATAATGACTTTGTAACTCACCAAAAGCTCAGAACTGAGTTCCTTATTATAAAAATAGCTATGATTGTGTTCACTGTTGAAGCAATCATAATGTTTGCCTTTAATTTTGATGCTCTCATGTTAAAACAATGGCAAATCATGCTCATTGACGGCTTAATTTTAAGTAGCTTAAGTGTCTCGCTTATTTATTTATTCGTAATTAAATATGCTTTTTCATTAAACCAATCACATAACACACAAAAAAACACGACAAAACTGACTAGTTCATTGGCCTACTTTTGCTCTGCGGTATTGTTATATATCGCCTTATATATGTTTTACCAAAGCCAATTACAAACACGTATTAATAATGTTATACAACATGAAAAAAATGAATTAAAACAAGCAAAAAAAGCTTTTTTACAACAACTTAATCATGCCTCTCGTGACTTGCTGATTTTAAGAAACAATCATCATTTTAAAGATCATGACATTTTAAGTTCGGTCAATAGAGCTCAGCTAGAGCAAGACTATGCTAACTTTATTTCTATTAAAAACTTTTATACACAAATTCGAATTCTTGATCTAACAGGTAAGGAACTATTAAGGGTGCATAGAGACAAGCACAATGTTGCTATAGTCTCAGCAGAGCAGCTACAAGACAAAAGCCATCGTTACTATTTTAAACAGGCTATAAAAATGAACCCGTCAGCTATTTTTATTTCCCCATTAGATTTAAACTTTGAAAACGGTGAGATAGAACGCCCTTTTAAACCAATGATACGTTTAGCTTCTGTGCTAATGGGACCCAAAGGAACTAAAATAGGGCTACTTATCGTCAACCTTGAAGGAGCTCACTTACTTAGCCAATTAGACAATATCTCAAAAAATTCATCAGGCAATATTATGCTGCTTAATAAAGATAGCTATTGGTTATTTGGAGATACCAATAAGCAATGGTCATTTATGTTTGCTAACAGACCGCAACACCGTTTTAAAGATCAGCAGCCACACATATGGCAAAGCATGCAAACCCAAGCGAATGGAATTATTGAAAATGAAAACAATGTTTATATTTATGATCACTTAACTTTATTAAACGACATGTTGCTCCCAAATAATATCGCTAATAGCCTAATAAACAGACCCGAATGGACATTAATTAATAAAGTCCCGCTGGCTAAAATAGAGAGTGAGTTTAGTAGCTTAAAGAAACTTATTATCGCTCTTTATCTTGGTATTATGACGTTAATGATATTTGTTATTTATACTTTTGCCATCCACACAATTAAAAGAAGAAAATATCAAGCCAAAGTAGAAAACTATGCTTATTTTGACAGTTTAACAGGGCTTTATAACCGCCGTATTTTTTTAGAGCAGCTTGATTTAGAAATCATAAAAGCAACGCAGCTTTCCTGCCCTTTGGTACTTATGTACCTTGATTTAGATTACTTTAAACCCATCAATGATGAATTAGGCCATGGTGCAGGTGATGAAGTTCTTAAAGAGGTGGCGATTCGCATCAAAAGTTGTTTGCGACAACAAGATATTATTGCGCGCATTGGGGGAGATGAATTTGCAGCAATTCTTCCTCAGTTAAACGATAAAAAAGCAATAGCGGATATTGCAGAGCGAATTATCACAAGTATTAACACCCCCTTTACTATTTTTGATCAGCAATGCAGCTTAGGTATAAGCATTGGTATTGCAACCAGCGCGTCAGAAACTCAAACCAGCATTAAGCTTAAAACACAGGCAGACCAAGCCCTTTATGAAGCTAAAAACTCCGGCAGAAACTGTTATCGCTTTTCCAAATAAACATTTTAAATTTAGTATTTTATAAATTTAAAATAAGCTTTGAAGCGAATACTTTTTTAAGGCATTAATTATCACTTTAAGTTCTAGCTTTAAGTATTAACATAGCCGGAGTTCTATTATGTGGTGAGGCTAAGAATTCATTGCATAGTAATGCATTAAGATTCATTCATTAAATGAACTATTCAAATTTATCAAATAAATAACATATCAAGTGCAGTCTATGTGTCTTCTATTTAGTCATACAAACGATAAATGTAAAAACAGCTTTATTTCAAATCAAAATTTTAAAAACTAGGCATTCTCATGTTATCAAAACGCATAATTCCTTGTTTAGATGTAAAAGACGGCTAAGTCGTTAAAGGGGTTAAATTTAAAGGCCACGAAGTGGTTGGCGATGTACTTACCCTAGCTAAAGCTTACAGCGAAGCCGGTGCTGATGAACTGGTGTTTTACGAGATCAGTGCAAGTGTTGAAAAACGCCTACTCGATGTCAATTTGGTGGAAAACATTGCCCGCCATATCGATATTCCATTTTGTGTAGCCGGTGGTATTAAATCGGTGGCTGATGCAGCTCGTGTGCTTGAACGTGGCGCTGACAAAATCAGTATTAATAGCCCTTCTATTGCGCGTCCAGAGCTAATTAAAGAATTACATGATGAGTTTGGCAAGCAGTGTGTAGTTGTTGGCATTGACAGCTTTTTTGACGAAACAACCTGTGAATATCTAGTTTATCAGCTTACTGGCGATCCTAATGCGTCAAGCCGCAACGGTTACGACAACGAGCAACTCAGCAAAATACGCCAGCTGTGTGATACTTCTTTAATCGCCTCAGGCGGTGCAGGCAGCATGCAAGATTTTGTTGATGTATTTCAACAAAGCCAAGTGGATGGTGCGCTCGCAGCCAGTGTTTTTTCACAAAAACGTGATAAACATCGGTGAACTAAAACAATTTTTAATCGATAACCAAGTGGCAGCAAGACTATGCAAGTAACCTTAGAAAAACGAACTCAAGTTGCTTTCGCTAAAAGCGAGATGATCCCTGCCATTGTTCAAGATGCCCGATCTGGCGTAATTTTAATGCAAGGCTTTATGAACAGCGAAGCGCTAAAAGCTACACTGCGTCACTGTTCGCAGAAGACTTAAGCCGTAGCTGTCAAAAAGTAGGTGGAGAAGATGTAGAAGTGGCACTTGCGGCAATGAAACACGACAACAATGAACTTACCAACGAGTCGGCCGATTTGTTATATCACCTCGTTGTACTATTACAACGACAAGGGTTAGAACTCACTGATGTAGTTGCTTGCCTACAAGGTCGTCATAAGTAAATACAACGATTACTGTGTGCGCCATTATGTGGCGCACATCGTTATAACAAGCCATAATTTTCTTTTTAATTCAGCCTTCTCAATAGCATTTATTCTCTCCCTTAGGTATCCTTTAGCTAATATTCAAGGAATAGCTATTACAAAAGGATAGCGCACTATGAAAACTTATATATCGCTTATACTCACTGGTCTTATTTTGTCTGGATGTAGCAGTTTAACCAGCGAGCAAAAAGCCAAATTAGACAGCTTAACGCCCTGTGAAAAAATGGATGGCTTAATAACCGAATTCGATAATCGATTTGATGCGTTAAAAGACACCAAAGTACAAAACTCATATTTAGATGTGTGGACTGCAAAGTACAACGTATTTGGCGATAACTGCCAAGTGACTAGCTTTAACAATCAAACTGTGACCTATCAATGCCAAGAAAGCTACAAAGATCAACAGCAGGCGGTAGCTATGCATCAACAAGCAGTTGAACTCACTCGCCAATGTTTAACTAAAAAAAACAACTGGTTAGAAACACAAAAAGAGTCAGAAACGTCGCTGCGTACTACCTTTGTACTTGATGATAAGTCGCCGGTTATTTCTGTTTATACCAGCAAAACGTTATCAAAAATTAAAACTTGGTCGACCTCTTTAGAAGTAGGAAAGCCCGTCGCCACTAAATAATGACGAGAGAATGTATGCGCCAAACACCCAGTAAACAATCCACTCATTTAAAAACAGACTGTATCGGTGAATGTTATAGAATGAAGGGCTACTGTACTGGGTGCGGTCGCACCAGCGACGAAATATTCGACTGGATTATTTTAACTGACGAACAAAAAGAAGCAATATTGGCCTCCCCTCGTGAAGATGCCAAAAAAGACTAGCTTAAATTTTTAACCGTTAAGGCGCATTACGCTGTGATGGGTCACGTTTAAAATCTTTGCTTAATTGCTTAGGATCTAACGCTTCACGTTGTTTGCTTGCGCCCTCAGCCCACCACATTAATTGATTAAAGGTGCGCGAAAAATAGCTATCCCACGATGTTTGCTCTGCCGCATTGTTTGCTTCACCACTTTCAATAAACACATCCTGTGCTTTTGGTACATGGATCATTGCTGATACCGGCAAACAGCCCAGTTCACTTAAAAAGCTGCGCATGCCAACAGCAGCGCGCACGCCGCCCCACTGCCCTGCAGAATAGGTCACAATCGCGCTGGGTTTATAGCCAAATAAAGAACTACCAAAATGGTTTAGCAAATTAGCGAGTGCCGGACTCATAGAATGATTATATTCAGGGCTCACCATAACAAAGCCATCGCTGGCTTTAATTTTTGCTGCTAAATCATCAAGTTGTTTAGGTACCTCAGCCTGCGTATAGGCAAAGTGCGGTTTAAACACAGGGTCTAAATCATAATCGAGCGGATCAATAAGTTCTATTTCATGCTCAGAGTAATGCTCAACCAAACAACGCTCACATGCTTTCGCTACCCTTTCCCCTAAACGCGCAGGCTTAGGTGGGGTACTTTTTCTAACCGAACCGATAAAAATTAATAACTTCATCTAACGGCACTCCTTTTTAATTGCAAAAATAAATACCTCAAAAAAGTTTGAGGTATTTACTGTACGGTTTAAGCTTTATCGAGTGCTTGGCTTACATCGGCAATAATATCGTCAATGTTTTCAATACCCACCGATAAACGAATTAAATCGCGGCTAACGCCAGCATTGGCCAGCTCTTCATCATTTAATTGGCGGTGAGTGGTCGATGCTGGGTGGCAAGCAAGCGATTTAGCATCGCCAATATTTACCAAACGTAAAATCATGTTTAGAGCATCAATAAACCGCGTACCGGCTTCAAGGCCACCGGCAATACCAAAACTTAAAATACCTGACGCTTTACCATTGGTAATTTTTTGGCTCATTTCGTTATACGGGCTTGATTTTAATCCCGCATAATTAACCCAAAGCACCTTAGGATGGCTCTCTAAATATTCAGCAATTTTTTGCGCGTTTTCGCAGTGGCGATCCATTCTTAGCCCTAACGTTTCAAGGCCAATTAAAATATCAGAGGCGTTTTTAGGCGCAAGCGCCGCACCGGTATTTCTAAGTGGTACAACGCGGCAACGACCAATAAACGCCGCCTCAGCAAACGCATCGGTATACACTACATTATGGTACGACGGATCAGGCTCATTCATCATCGCAAAACGAGTCGCATTGGCTTTCCAGTCAAACTTGCCCGAATCAACAATCATACCGCCAATCGCGGTACCATGGCCGTTAATATATTTAGTGAGTGAGTGCACCACAATATCGGCACCTAACTCAAATGGACGACACAGGTACGGCGTAGCCACGGTGTTATCTACAATTAAAGGCACTCCTTTACTGTGGGCAATTTTTGCAAGGCGAGCAATATCAACAATATTCCCAGCAGGGTTACCAATTGACTCGCAAAAAACCGCACGGGTGTTTTCATCAATCGCGTTTTCAAAACCGTCAAAATCATCGGCTTTAATCATTCGCGCTTCTATACCTTGGCGCGGCAAGCTGTGAGCAAATAAATTATAAGTACCGCCATACACTTGGCTGGTGCTTACAATATTAGTGCCCACCTCACATAAACATTGAATTGCATAAGTAATCGCCGCCATACCCGAGGCCACCGCCAGCGCACCAATGCCGCCTTCCATCGCCGCAATACGCTGCTCAAGTACGGCATTGGTCGGGTTCATAATGCGGGTATAAATATTACCTGGCACTTTTAAATCAAATAAATCAGCGCCATGCTGAGTATTATCAAAGGTGTACGAAGAGGTGTTATAAATCGGCACCGCCGCCGACTTAGTTGTGGCTTCAGATTCATAACCATGGTGCAACGCTAAAGACTCAAGTTTCATAATTTATTCCTTCAATATAGTTACATCTAACGTAGCATTTAATGGTTACAAAGTGCACATGAAATATACTAAAGAATGTTGAAGGAAATAGATTTGATACTATATCTAAGTGTTCAAACTACTGTCGCTCATATATTCAAGAAAATGAGCCAAGCGCGCATATTACTCCTCTAAGTATTTATTAAACAAAATAAAAACTTAGTGATAGTAATATGTTAGGTAATTTGTTAAAACTATATGTAAAAGAAAATGATCGCAGCGCTGGTATGAATATGCGCGATGAGCGCACTATTAAATTGTTATGCATCAGGACTATTATGAAGTCAGAACCTGAAACTATGGAACTATCAGAGTTTCTTAGTGAGTTTAACAAAGAGAGTGATCGCGGTGCGGCTTTAAATGCTGCTGCGGTGTTAGATGATTGGCTAGGTAATATCCTCGGAGAATTTTTTGCCGATAATAGGTCAGGAAAAGATCTAATATCTGGTTTTAATGCGCCATTAGGCACTTTTGCCGCAAAGGTAACAGCAGCACATGCTCTTGGATTAATTCAAGATAATGAGTTTCGCGAAATCACACTTATCCGTAAAATTCGGAATGAGTTTGGTCATAGTTGGCGTGGTGTTAGTTTTGAATCGGATAAAGTGGCTCACTTAGTAAATCAATTACCTTGGTGTGGTTCTCCTGAGTTCGAAGCAAAATCAACTCCTAGAGCACGTTTCAACTCAGTCATCGCGATATTACTTGCGGATCTCATGTGGCGGGCTAGGCTGGTAAAAAAAGAGCGAAGAGTAGTCAAGTTATGGTCTAACAAAATCCGTGGAAATGATGCATAACAAACTGTTTAAGAGTGATTCGCAACGCGTGGCATTTTTACTATGCGTTGCGTTTGGTGTATACGGTGGTATGCGGCAACATCGGTATTGCGTTGCTCACACCTTAACAGGGCGTTATGTGCTTCAATAAGTCTGAGCATTACTCAAGCAAGGAGAGTATTTTGACATTAGATGAATACAGAATAGAATTTGAACAATCTTCAAACAGATCTATTTCAATGCCGGTTGCTGGAATCATTATTTGGGGTTTAGTTGGGCTTTTAAGTACACAATTTAGCGCAAATATTTCTATATATATTCTACTTTTTGCAACAGGCGGTATTTTTCCTATAGCTTTAGTAATTGCTAAATTTAGAAATGAGAACTTAGTTTCCTCATCTAATCCTTTAGCAAAACTAATGGGTTTATGCATAGTGATGGTTAATCTTCTTTGGGCTGTCCATATACCGTTACTTTTAAATGCACCTGAATTTGTTCCTTTGAGTTTAGGCGTTGGCTTAGGACTTCATTGGGTAGTGTATTCTTGGATCGTTAAACACCCTGTTGGCTTAATTCATGCTGTGCTAAGAAGTATTTTAATTGTAGCCGCTTGGTATTTATTCCCTAACATTAGTATTTTAGCTATCTCTTGCGTTATCGTTTTAACTTATTTAATAAGCATTTATCAAATGTTAACCAGGAATATGACAAACACCTAAACTCCGACAATGTCCTTAAAACCATTTGAACATAGAGAAAGCAATGAGTAGTAAATGAGTACCAAAAATCATTTAACTCTTGAATATGATCAGCACTCTCCCCATTGAGTTACTATAACAAGATGGAGCGATAAATGGATTTACTCAACGCTATTGATATTGAAGTGTATTATTTGGGTGGAATGTTACTCGCCTTAGTAGTTTTTCAGGGAATGTTTAAGTTAGTTACTTGGAGCAAAAAAATGCCAAAGGGGGCATTGGTCTTTTTAGCTTTTTTTCCATTAATATCAATCTACCCTATTCCTCCTCAAGAAATAAAAAAAATTGAAAGAATGAAGCAAAAACAAATTAAAAGCGAAGATGAGAGTGGTGATCCAGCTAATGAAGATGAAGTTATTTAATAACTAACATGCTAACTTAGGATAATAGGAATTTAATCTGTTTTAACTTAACGTAAAGAAAAGGTACCAAGCCTTTGAAAATAAATAATAAAAATTTAGGTGTTTTACTTTGCCTATGCTTAGCCTTAATATTACTTTTGATTGCACTAAATTATAGCAATGGCCGATTATCGCACTCTTCACCTCTCAACTCAGTGGTAAAGGAACCAAATACATTAAAAACAACTCCCCCCCTTAGTTTAAAACAAAAAACACTCGATGATTTATCCGATAAAAACACTATCGCCCCTTTAGAAAAAGGCATACAAGATCAAAATAACCAACTTGCTGTAATGGCTATTCCTCGCTGGAAACAACAAGGGCAACTAAAAACACATTTAGTGCAGTTAAAAAATAAGGCTGGCAAAGGCGATATTGATGCAAAGTATATTGTTGCAGCCAATTTAAGATATTGCTTTACTGCCCCTATTGATGATTTTGCCTTACAAGCAAAGCTAGAAGCCATAGCTGATTATACCGATGCAGGTGAAGCAATTGATGCTACGTTAGAAAGATTTGATTACTGTAGTGGAATTAATCAGGAGCAACGTCGTGAGTTTTATTTATATTTTTATGATGCAGCGCAAAACGGATCTGTTGCAGCGCAACAAACATTTGCTGATATAACAGCAGAGTTTTATATGCAATCACAAGGTTTTAAAACACAAAACAGAGATGAGTACATTAAAAAGCGCGATGCATTCAAGCTACAAAAAATCGCTTTTTTAGAGCAAGCAGCCCAGCATGGCAGTGAAAAAGCGTTAATGAAATTGTCGGCTTTGTATCATTCGCAACAAATCAGCGGTAATAGCTTAGCAAAGTCGTACGCATTAAATCGCCTAATGATGGAAATAACGGAAAACGGTGAACTATATAATCGTTATGCATGGTTTGAGCAACGGCTATACCCTCAGCTTTCACAGGCTGAACTCAGTGAAGCCAACACTATCGTGAATGACTGGCTGGCAAACATTTATCAAAATGGCAGTCTTTACCCTTATTAATGATCAAACCATAGGCAATATAACAATAACGACTACCAACTCATACTGAGCCAGTCTATTTGAACAACGCTGATTCAGCAAATTCTAATATTGACATGACTTGTGTTTATCCAAGGCTGTCGTAACTTTCAAGTAACGACCGCCTTGCATTTATTGATATAAATTAGAATTTAGGGTTTAGGGTTTAGGGTTTAATATAATGTCGAATTCACCATCACTTCGCACGTAAATAAAGCTTTCATCATCATCGTTGAAAGAAAGTTGGTGAGCATGTAGGCCATTTGAACCAAAATAACTACCGGGTTTAAGTGCCTTTAAACTACTTTGTGTTTGATAGGCTATCTTTCCTTTGATTAATACAGCGTGAAGTGTATTTGCTTTACTGCTCAGTGCTGCTGATACACCTGGTGGAAATTTGAGAAGTGCACCTCTAAATTCACCTTCTTCAAGGCTACCCCACAAATAGGTTATTTTGACACCCGTTTTAGTCATCGACTCTTTAGAAGCCAAAGGGGTCAAATCTTGACTTCAGACATTATAACTCCTGACCATCTGCTTCTGGCACTTTGCTGCCAATCGTTAATGCAAAACACTAATAATAATTGAGGTTGCCTTTGTTTACTGGGCTTCATTGTAATCGACCGAAGTAAAAAGTGACTACCCATGTTACGTTTAACATTTCCCCCTTCATCACGCCCTGAAAATAAGGTATTGCTGAGTAATGTATTCCATGGATGAAATACAAGGCGTAACTTCGCCAAGGATGGTGAATATACGCCGCTTACGTTCAAGCAATGGTTTATTTGAAGGATAAAGCGTGACGCTCGGGTGCGCTGAGAGTGTCCAGAGAGGGACCAGCGGTAGCCCCTCTTTGGCTGCTGTCGCCAGTGCGACAAAACCTTAAATAAGGTTTATTTAATCATTTACATCTCAGCCTTTAATTAACAAAAAACAATCAATCAATTATGCAACACATCAATATTTGCTAAAGCATGAGTGAAAAGCACAGTGTTGTTTTTTAGAAGCGTAGCGTCTCTTCGCCCTCTTTGTGCATAAATCACTAAATACCTTATTTCACAAAGAGAAGTGAATGAGTAGAAAACACAGTAGTAACGTTTACTGGCTCATACTAAAAATAGATGTTTGCTAACTTGGTTTTTGGCTATTTTTCATCATTTCTAAATAGCGCCCTTCAATGAATTTTTTTTCTTTTGTAAGGTGTTTAAGTGCGTACTGGGTTTTCTCTAGCTCTTGCTTTAGAGTATCTAATTCCTCACTACTTTCTGGCCCGTCAGTTTGTAACTGCAATTGCTGTAGCAGTTGGTCTTGCTCTGCAATTTGCCTTTTATATTCGTTTAAAGTGTTAAGTAATCTTGTTTGGTCGGGCGTTGAGGATGCATCTGCGTTTGATGTTTTATCACTATTTTCGCTTGCGGTTTTAAGCGCTTCGTAATCTGCTTGTAACTGGTCTTTTTCTTCTTGAAGCACAGTCACTGCATCATATTGTGCATAGAGCTTTTGGCGAGTAACTTTTAATTTTTCAACACTTTTATCCAAATCACCCTTAAGTTTGCGGATTAACTTATGCGAGCGTTTTAATTTTTTATTGAGATCATCGATTAGCTGTTGTTCTTTTTCGGTAACATGATCTTTGGTTGATGAAGTAACCTCTGTCAATTGCTGTTGTAATAGCATTTGTACACTGATTAACTCAGCGATAGTTTTTCGATTATCGTTAACATAGCTCATAGCATTTTCAACAGACTCTCTGCACATAGCTAACGTAGCATCATCCATTGTTCCGTTACTTTTAACCATGCTAAGTGCAAATGCCCTAAACTCTCTGAGTATCAGTAAAAGAATATAAAACCACGCGGCTAAAATAAGTAGCCCAAAATTTATAGCAATATAATGATAAACCTCAGGCGGAAATACGGCATATGGCATTATTTAGTTATCTTAAATTAAGTGTTTATTTACTTGAGTTTAGCGCTGTCAAAAAAATCTGCCATAATAACAACAACATTTAAAAAAAAGTTACCTGTGTGAAAATACTTATCGTGGATGATAGCCATGCAACACTTGAAATTGTACGCCGAGGGTTGGAAAAGTTTGGTTATCGGAAGTTATTAATAGAAAAAGCCAACAATGCTAAATCTGCGTTAACGCTGATTGGTAGTTGGCACCCCGATATTGTGCTTACAGACTGGCATATGCCTGATATGTGTGGAGTGACGCTATTACGTGCAATAAAGCAAAGACAACTTAATATAATAGTCGCGATGCTAACCACTGTTGATGAAAAGTCTCAAATTGAAGAAGCTATTAGCTTTGGCGCATCTTTTGTACTGTCAAAACCTTTTACCGATGAACAACTTCACGATAAGTTATTACCTCTGGTTCAACTTGTAGAAAATAACGAAGTCATTCCTGATGAAATTGAATTAAACAGTGATTTAGCGTTACCAAAGCTGTCGCAATTAGAACGGTTGTTTCATAAACATATAAGTCAGTCTTTAATCGTAAACACAATTCAACCGCAGGTATTCGATGAGTCTAAAGTCCCCTGTGTAATGGCTGTTTATGAGGATCCAAAAAGTCAAAAAGTACGTGCCATTGCCATACTTGATATTTATGCCGCGTGCGTAATGGCAAGTGGCTATAGTAGCTTGTCGGCTGAAGATATTAGTAACTCAATATTATCGGGCGTTGTGACGAATACAGCATTAAGCGCATGTAAAAAAGCGTTAACGGAAACGGCTTTTGCCTTTTTAGACAAGCGAACGCGCGTTAGTTTACAAATCAAAACGGTCAAAGTGATTACCACGCCTTTTCGTAAGCTCACTTTGCTGTATAAAACACCTGCTGAAAAGCGCATTGATTTTAGCTGCCAGCTTGAGGGCATGGCACAAGGTAAAATTATGTTAGTTGGCATTTAATAAATTAAGCGTAACGTATTTACCTTTATCAAAGAAGTTTAAATTTAAAAACACCCTGCTCCTACAAAAGCGCAGCGTCTGTGCACCCTCATGGTAAATCAATCACTTAAGGGTCTTATTACACAAGGAGAAGTGAATGAGCAAAAAATGAGAAACCAAAACCATCACACAGTCTTAAACGCGCCAGTGAAAAGTTAAATATTAGCTCCCCCCGAAGCCCGTACCCTAAGTTAAATTAATCCAAACATTTTTAAACAAAAAAGGCGCTTCCAGTTAAGAAAGCGCCTTTTGATTATTTTAACTGCTACTTATTTTACGATTTTCATTTCGTCTAATAAGTTTTGGGCGTTATCTACTTTATCCATTACCCACAGCATGTAGCGCGAATCTACATGAATCGAGCGATTTAGTTCAGGGTTGTAATCCCAATCACCAATAATGCTTTCGTACACACCGTCAAACAATAAACCCACCAGCTCAGCATTGCCGTTAAGCGTTGGCGAACCGGAGTTACCACCTGTCGTGTCTACATTTGATAAAAAGTTAACTGGAACAGTATTCATGCCACCAGTGTAATCACCATAAAGCTTCGCTTTAATTTGCTCTTGCAGCTTTTTAGGCGCATTAAATGGGTCAACATCGGTGTTTTTAGCCAATAAGCCTTCAAGTGAAGTAAACGGCGTAGCCACTAATCCATCTTGCGGAGAATAACCGCCTACCGTGCCGTAAGTTACACGTAATGTGCTGTTTGCATCGGCGTAAACCGGTTTGTTTTGCGCTTTGTTAAAGGCAATAATTGCACTCATTAACTCTGGGCGAGCAGCTTGTAACTTACCAGCCAAGGCTTTTGACTTATCTTCTTCGGCTTTCATCACAGCAAATATAGCTTTTGCATATTGCATAAACGGGTCTTGGCTTTGGTTAAGCTGACTTAGTGTTTGTTCAAATAATGAATTACGTACAATTTCATTATCTAGTCTTGATTTGGCATACATTTCATCTAGCAATGCACTTTGTTTTGCTTTATCAAAGCCGTTTTCTAAAGCAAAAGCTTTATCAATTTCACTAAAACGCTCTGCTTTAGGTAATGCTGCATATTGCTCTAAAAAGTGCAGTAATATAGCTTTATCTACATTGGCATCAAAGCGACGTGACATACGCTCAAGAGAAGATTTAATACGCGGTAAATCGCGCTCTTGATAACCTGATTCTCGCTCACTATTTGGCTTTTGTTTTTCAACCGCTAAGCGGTATAAACGACGTGCCGTGCTGATCATTTGTGAACGATGAACATAGCCTACCATACGGTCGCGCTCACTGTGCTCTTGCGATTGTGCTACTAATGCCGATAACTCATTAAGCACATTCCCGTAGCGCTGTTTACGCTCGCTATCGCTGTTTATCCAGCTTGTAAGCTCTTGTTCAAACTGTTTTTTACGCTCAAACATGGTGCCTTTTTTGAAGCTTTCAATCATCGAACCATAGTTTTTAATGTAGTTGTTGTAACCTGCTATGGTGCTTTCGTAAGCAATACGGGCTTTGCTGCCATCTTCTGAGTTTTCTTCAATTAGTGACACGTATTTAGTATTGTGCATGCGCGCTTTAGGGTAACTGTCGTTAAATACGTAATCAACCTCTGCGGCAATACGGTAACGATTGGTACGCCCTGGATAGCCAGTTACCATAACAAAGTCGCCCTCTTGCACGCCTTTAGCACTTACACTTAAGTAAGACTCTGGCACGTACGGTACGTTATCTTCACTGTACTCTGCTGGCTTGCCATCTTTACCTACATAGGCGCGGTAAAAACCAAAATCGCCTGTATGGCGCGGCCACATCCAGTTATCTATATCGCCACCATATTTACCTACGCCCATGGCAGGTGCATACGCTAAACGTACATCTTTAATTTCCAGCGATTTAATTAGGTAAAACTCTAAACCACCATGAAACGAATACACATTACAACGGTAGCTAGCATCAGCTTCACACTGTGCAACGAGTGCTTTTTGATTTTTTTCTAACGCATCATAGCGTGCTTTTGCGCTTAGCTCGTTAGTGCCGCTAATCACTTTATCGGTCACATTGGTCACTGTTTCGGTTACGTACACACGTGAACCTGGCGCAGCTGGTAGGTCTTCAGCCGGTGTTTTTGCTAAAAAGCCATTTTCTAAAATGTTATTTTCAGGCGTTGAATTATATTGCACCGAACCATAAATACAGTGATGGTTAGTTACAACTAAGCCTTTTGGCGAAACAAACGAGGCTGTACAACCGCCTAAGCTGATAACCGCATTCATTGGAAATTCGGTTAATTTTGAAATTGAATCAACGCTAATTTCAAGCCCTTTGGCTTTTAAAATTGACTCAAGCTCTGGTAGTTGATGAGGTTGCCACATGCCTTCATCGGCATGAGCCGCAGAAGAAAGAGCCAGTGAACAGGTTGCTACCAACGTGGCAACAAGAGGTTTTAAACGCATTATAGAATCCCTTTTATTATTGAACCAGCAGATTACTCATTAAGTATGAGTCAGGTCAACTGCACTGAGATAAATTGTTACAATATAGCGCCCAATAAACAAAAAAGGAGCCTAAGGGTTTGTGACCCTAAGCTCCTTTTTAAACAATATGATATACGATGCTAGTCGTCTTTTTTCACATCATTTGGATGCGCTACGCCCATCCATGCTTTAAACAGCGCTTTTTGCTCAGCAGTAGCATTTTTATTAGCGACTACTTTTTTAGGTTTGTCGAAATCTTCAGACAACACAAGCTCAGTCGACATTAATGCATCACGGCGAATAAAATCAACAGTTACCTTGTCTCCTGCTTTAAAGGTTTCTAGGCTCGCGGTTAAGTTTTTCCCTACATGCTTTTTGTTAATAGCGACGAGTTTATCGTCTGTAGTTAAGCCACCTTGCCATGCTGCGCCATCGCGGCGTACATGGGTAAGTGTAAGCAGTTCGCCGGTATTTTTAGTAAAGGCATCTAAGCTTGGTATGGCCTTGGCTTTTTCAGGCAGCTCAAAGCTTAAACCAACTTTTGCCAATAATTCATCAAAATCTAGGCTGGCTGGTGTGCTAACATTTTTTTGCCACCAAGCGCTGTAATCACGCCCTGTTAGTTGCTTTAAAATAGCTAATACGTCTTGCTCAGTAAAACCCGCTGGTAGCTTATGTTGCTTATAAAGTTCGTTGTGTACGTCTTTATAGCTTATTTTACCTTGGCTTTTTTCAAGTAGGTCTATATCTAACGCCATCGACAATAACGAGCCTTCAAGATAAATATTAGTGCCGTAATTACGTGCATGATCGCCACCTTGATTTATCCATTTATCAAAGCTGGTTTCACTTGCACTTTGCACTTCACGACCAGGGGTAGTGAGGTGGCGATTAATGGTTTTACTAAAGTTCTTAAAAAATTCATCGGTGGTTTGAATACCCGAACGCACTAATAAATGATCTTCAAAATAGCTGGTAGACCCTTCAGCAATCCACAGCAATTTTGAATAATTAATATTAGTGTAGTCATATGGCGCAAGTCCTTTAGGACGGTATGCTTTTACATTCCAAGTATGAATAAATTCATGTGCCGCTGTACTGATAAAAGCTAAATAGTCTTCACGTTTAGCAAAGCGATCACGTGGGCGTTGAATAATAGTTGAGTTTAAGTGTTCGGTTGCACCGCCCGCGCCCGATGTAGCATGCACCATAAATACATAACGCTCATACGGGTAGCTGTCCCAAATTACATTGCCCGTTGCCACTAGCTTTTTCAGATCGGTTAGCATCAGTTCTATGTCGTAATTACCTTCGCCCCACACCACTAGTTCATACTCACGGCCATCAACTTCAAAAGTACGCAGTTCATTAACACCGGTTTCTATTGGAGAATCAACTAGCACGTCGTAGTCACTGGCTTTAAAGCTGTGTTTATTTTTATAGTTTTCCATACCCGACACAGAGCGCCATGCTTTAGGTACGTTTAATTCAACCGTAACTGGCTCTTGGCGAAATGACTCGCTAAACATAAAAAAGCCCGATGCATCAACAAACGCATGACTGTCGTCAATATGGCGAGCGCGCTTACCTAGCTCATTGGCATACACTTGGTAATCAACATTAACTTCAGTCGGCTCGTTTAAATGAATACGCCATGTGCTGTGGTCTATTTTTTCCCACTTTAATGCATTACCTTCATCGTCGCTGGCTTTAAAATAGCGAACGCCATTGGCAAGGTTTAAAATTTCATAGCGACCAGTACGCCATGCTGGCAGTTTTACATCTAAATATGATTGCGCCGTTTTAGGAAACTCTACATTTACATCACCTAAATGATGCTCTGGCTGAGAGATATTTAAAGCGTAGTTAACGTCGGCAAATGCTGGTGCTGAACAGGCAGCTAAAATTGATAAGGCAAGTAGCTTTTTCATGAAGGCTCTTTTTTATATAACGTATTGTTGTACCAAGATTAACAAGACCCATTTTAAAAGTGAATTAAAAGCGGTAAATGCACTTATATTTAAGATCGCTCGTATTTTGTTATTAAAAACATTAAGTTTTTGATCTCATCCCTACTATTAATATGTTTTTGTTGTAAACTAAAACAATAGAGGTATTACGATGATGGTGTGTAGGTGTCTAGGAGCTCCAATACGGTGGAACAAAAACTAAAGCAAGCAATCGACAGTAGAAAAGTAATAGAAAGTGCTCGCCAACATCAAGTTAGTACGCTTTCTAATTTTGCAGCTAAGTTGTCTTTAAGCTGTAAGGGACTTGATACTGAGCTTGATAACCGCCTAGCTAAGTTTCGAAGCGCGTTAAACAAAGGAATGAGTTTTGAAGACTTTGCCCCTTTAGTGGATGATATTTTAGCTTTGCTTAAAAACCAAGAAGCCATTCAACTAGCACATCAACGCGACCTCTTTACCAGTGTACAAAATGCAGGTAAGCAATTACAACAAACCAAAGGCTTGCCTGACGATACCCGCAGAACACTGCGTCATTTGCTTGATAACGAGCTAGACGATATTCAATCTGTACATGGGTTTATCCCTGTTTTAAATCAGCTGATCACTTTTTATCATCAAGCCTTAATTGCTAAAAGCAACGATACCTTTGAGCCTCCAAATCTAAGTGCTCTTACTGAAAAGCTATTTAAATTAGTCAGTCAGCTAGTTCTCGAAGAAGAAGCCAACGAAGCGCTGTATTTAATAAAAAAACGTATTGCTAAAAATAAAGCCGTAGACCAGCTACTTGATGCAGCAATTGATGTAATCACACTTATTGTACAAAGCATTCAAGTTGAGCGCGCGTCAGCACAAAGCTTCTTAACCTCTTTAAACCAAACACTCGGAGAGCTACATCGCTCATTAGTATCGACCAGCGAACATTCTGAATCGATGACTGTTGAGTTTGACTCAATTAATCAACGAATTGGTGAAAAGCTAAGAAATTTAAATACACAAACAAATAAAGCAACATCAATTACAGAGTTAAAGCAATTGGTTGAAAATGAGTTACGCTCATTAAGTGCTGATATTTTAGAAAAAGAGCAGCTAGAACAAAAAGATCGCCAAATTTTAATTTCTAGCTTTGCACAAATAAACGATAGAATTGGCAGTTTAGAAAACAAAGTTAGTAATTATAAGAAACGTTTGAATGAACAACGTTTTAAAAGTTTACTCGACAGTCTTACCAAATTACCTAATCGCGCAGCTTTTGATGAACGTTATAATCACGAAATCAATGTATTTAACGAACGCCCGTCAGACATAACCTTAGTGGTTATTGATGTAGACCATTTTAAATCAATTAACGATCGTTTTGGTCACACAGCCGGCGACATTACCTTGCAAGTGATTGCCAAAGCGCTGCAAAAATCGATTAGACAAACTGATTTTATTGCCCGTTATGGCGGCGAAGAGTTTGTGTTATTAATGCCCCGTACCTCACTTGAAAACGCCGTCGAGCATCTCGATAAATTAAGACTGTCGATTAAAAAGATCCCATTTAAATTTAAAGACAAGCAAATACAAATTACTGTTTCTTTAGGCGCAACCCAATTTGAAGAGGGTGATACGCCTCTAAAAGCATTTGATAGAGCCGATGAGGCTCTTTACGATGCTAAAAACTCAGGCCGGGATCGTCTGTGTATTAGTAAATAGTGTTATGCACTTTTACCCTTGAGTATAAGGCATAACTACGCAGTAAATTTACCCAAGAAGTTTCAAGGAGAATGTCGATGCTAATACAATTAAACCCTACAGGGGTATTAGATTTATTGTCGCAGCTAGAAGTAGACTTACTCGAGCAATCATCAACCAGCGAACGCTACAGACTATTTAGAAACTGTGTATTGGCCGTGCTCAATGTAGGCAGCCACACCGATGTAAGCAATGATATTTACGATAAACACAAAGATTTTGATATACGTTTGGTTAGCCGTGAACGCGGTATAAAAATTGAGTTAGAAAATCCTCCGCAAACGGCCTTTGTTGATGGCCACATAGTAACAGGCATTCATGAGCACATATTTTCGGTTATTCGCGATATTTTGTTTATTTGCCAAAAGTATGAAAAGAACCTCCAAGAAACTAAAGCCATTACCCATATGGTTTTTGATATGCTTAGAAATGCCGACGCGCTTAAGGTAAATAGCGAACCTAACATGATTGTATGTTGGGGTGGCCACTCTATTAACGAAGTCGAATATAAATACACCAAGCAAGTTGGCTATGAACTGGGGTTACGTGGATTAAATATTTGTACTGGCTGTGGGCCTGGTGCAATGAAAGGCCCAATGAAAGGCGCAACTATTGGCCACGCAAAGCAACGTATTACCAATAATCGTTATTTAGGTTTAACTGAGCCCAGCATTATAGCGGCAGAGCCACCCAATCCGATTGTAAATGAGCTGGTTATTTTACCCGACATTGAAAAACGCCTTGAAGCATTTGTTCGCACCGCACACGCTATTATTATTTTTCCAGGTGGCGCAGGTACAGCCGAAGAGTTACTTTATTTATTAGGTATTTTGTTACACCCTGAAAACGACAAGCAATGTTTACCTGTTATTTTAACTGGCCCTAAACACAGCAAAGCTTACTTTGAAGAGCTTTGTAAGTTTATTCAAATGACTTTAGGTGATGCTGCACTGAGTAAATTTGAAGTGATTATTGATGATCCTCAATTAGTTAGCCAAAAGCTTAAATCGGCTATGAGCGGAGTTCGCGAATATCGTAAAAGCCAAGGCGATGCTTATTACTTTAATTGGACGTTGAAAATAGAAAATGATTTTCAGCAGCCTTTTTATCCAACTCATGAAGCCATGGCGTCACTTGATTTACACCTTGATCAACCCAAACAACAGCTTGCCGCTAATTTACGCCGTGCGTTTTCGGGAATTGTTGCTGGTAACGTAAAAGAAGAAGGCTTAAATGCAATTAAAGAGCATGGCCCCTATGTGCTAAGTGGTGAGCCTGACTTAATGAAAGCAATGGACAAGCTTTTACAAGCATTTGTAGAACAAGGTAGAATGAAACTTCCCGGAAGTAAGTATATTCCTTGTTATACAATAAAAGCGTGAGTTTATAATTGAATCCCCATTTACTCCTTATTGATGCGCTTAATTTAATTAGGCGCATTTATGCTGTTGATGCAAACCAAAGCCATCACAGCGACGAGCACATGTTAAAAGCCTGCTGTGCTCGGGTTGCACATGCATGCAAAAAACTTTTAACGACCACCAATGCAACCCATGCAATTGCGGTTTTTGATGGTGACAAAAGCTGGCGTTACCACTTTTATAAAGACTACAAACATTCGCGTGCACCTATGCCAGAGACCCTAAAAAACGCGTTACCCCATTTTAAAGCGGCCATTGAAGAAACCGGTATAGTGGTATTTGAACCGACTAACGATGAAGCCGACGATATTATTGCGACTTTAGCGCATAAAGCGGCTAATAAACAGATAAACAATACCATTGTCTCTACTGATAAAGGCTTTTTGCCTCATTTGAATGAGCATATTGAAGTATACGATTACTTTAAAAAGCAACACCTCAATGAAGAACACATTGAAGAGCGCTTTGCTGTCGCTCAACATAAACTCATCGACTTTTGGGCACTCGCAGGCGATAAAACCAACGACATTCCTGGTGTTAAAGGTATTGGTGTTAAATCCGCGCAGCAATTGGTTAATCAATATAGCTCTATTGAAGAAGCGCTAAATGATGAATCGTTAAATACGCGGCTACAAAAAAAGCTTAATGAAGATATGGATATGTTTGTTATTTCTAAGCAATTGGTGAGTTTGCGTACAGATATCCATTTAGGCTTTAGTTTAAAGCAGTTAAGGCTTAATTAGTCGCAAGTTAATAGCACTGTACACTAGCAATACGTATACTAGCGATAGCTATTTTGGTCTGGGTTGGCAATGTTTAAAAAGTTTATTAGGTATTTAATATTAGGATTAGGTTTATACGCTCTAATAGCTACGTCAGTTATTATGTTCTATAAAGACGATCCACAAGCTATGATTTGGCAAGACAGGGAAGCATTCAATAAACGCTATATCGAAAAATTGCGTTTAGAAGATACCTTTACGCTAAATGATGTGCTTGAATATTTAGGTAGCCCAGATTTAACCTATGCTAGGCGTGATGGCGAGCAAGTATGGCAGGTGGTTTTTTATCGTACCCAACATAAAACCTCAGACGGTATCACCACCATGGATGAATGTACTGGGTTATTATTTAAAAATGGCCAACTAATAATGTGGGGCCCAAGTGCTTATGAAAAATACCTTGAGCATAATGATGGGGAGATTTAATGGAAGCTCCACTGTCGGGTAAACTAAAAAAGCTATTCGAAAGCACGCAACTGCTTTTAAGCTCCCATAACAATAAAAGTCAGTGGCATACCTTCTACCCTCTTGTGTGTAAGCTTTCAGAGCAATACGCTGCATTATACAAACAAAACCCAGCGGCCTTGCAAGCTCAGTTAAATTTATATAAAACACAGTATAGTTACGCAACCAATTTAGTGGTTAATCAATGTGTATTAACCTGTGCTTTGTGTCGTAGTCAAAACTACGACAACGATTTAACCGAGCTTTATATTAGTGCCTCATTAGTTGAGCACCTTTGTGTTGCTAAACAATTAAATAAGTTAGCTCAACAGCAAACGTTTAACGAAGCCGATAAAAAAATGTGGCAGTTACGCCATAAACTTGCAGCCAAAGTATTATTAACGGCTAAACAACCCGCGCACCAAATTGCTCATATTTTGGCAAAATTAGGCAAATACAAACACGCATTATTAGATACACCTAAAATTATGCTTTATGACGGTGCCAGTGTGTTGGTTGCTTTAGCTAATATATTAGCACTTAACGTTACTTGTAATGAAAAACAACAGCACATAAATTTTTATAAAGCGGTAGCTGATTTATATATAAGAACTCCCAACTCATTTGCACAAACGTTATTAAAAGCGCTAGTCGCACATGTTGGACAATATGTGCCTGGCAGCCAAGTCGTGTATGCCGACCAAGCTATGGTTTATTTAGCCACGGATACGCAAGGCCGACATATTATAGTTAATAACGCCAATACTAAAATGGCATGGTATCGTATTAAAGCGTCCTTAATGGATGACTCAAAAGCATGGGAATGCAATGATAACCGCTTATTTTTAAAAGTATGGGACAGTGAATATCTTAATATCCCGAATAGTGAACTCTCTGCACAAGCACCCTTGTACCAATTAGTTAAACAAATAAAAACGCAAAAAGAATACAGCTTTAAAGCTTTGAACACCTTACTTACCCCCTACCCTGACGTTATAAAGTCAGTATGCTTAGCAGTAAAGCACTACAACAAAGAGCTATTACCCGCTAAAGATTTAAGACATAGTTTATCTATGGTAGGTTACGATAAAGCACCGGCTATTATTCAAGGGGTAGTGTTTCAACAATTAGTAAATAGTATTGCTCATCCTTTACATGCCTTTTTATGCACCCGTATTAGTTGTTTAGTAAATATTTTAGAGCTATTAGTAAAGCATAATCCCCGCGTTCAAGGTGAGCGTGTTAGTTTAAGCTTATATGCTTACCTATATTATGTGTTGATACATTACAGCGCAGATGTTTCTAGAAAAATCACCATTGATCAAACACCGAATAAATCTCTCGATACACCTTTTAGTACATTTTTTGGTGTAAACAACGTAGATGCCTCTCATTTAAACAGTGAGCTTAACGAATTACTTAGTGGCGACCCATGGGCGTCGGCTTTATTAAATGCAGAGAAATTGCCTAAAAAGCAGCTTGATGATGCTGGTCAATTATGGGCAGCATTAAAGGTAGTGGCGCAGCGCGTACTTAAACCTAACCAGCCATTAACAGCATGGCAACAGCAAATATTAAATCAACAACTTAGTCGCCATGGCTGGCAAAGTGAAGCCGATTTTAATCAATCGCTGCTGCGCTTAGGGCTTCACAATAGTATTTAGCTGACTTATTACCATTATAACTCAAGATTATACCCTGTATTCATACTATAAACTGGCAAAATGAGAGATAAATTGGTATAAATGCCGGCTCAAATTTAGTACCCCTGTCATATAAGTAGTCTAAACTCTGTTGAGTATTTTTATTTATGTGTGTATCCAAATCTTTAAAGGAAAAGTTCATGGCCAAACAAACCATAACAGTGATCAAAGGCGACGGCATCGGCCCAAGCATTATCGACTCAGCACTTGAAATACTAAAAGCCGCAGGATGCGATTTTGATTATGAATTTGTTGACGCTGGCCTAGCTGCGCTTGAAAAAACAGGCGAATTGCTTCCACAAGAAACAATTGACACAATTGCTAAGAATAAAATCACCTTAAAAGGTCCATTAACCACGCCTGTAGGCGAAGGTTTTACATCTATCAACGTAACGCTTCGTAAGCAATTTGGTTTATACGCCAATGTACGTCCAGTTAAATCGTTTGCCGGTACTAAAGCCCGTTACGACGATATTGATATCATCACTATTCGTGAAAACACACAAGGTATGTATTCAGGTGCAGGCCAAGTTGTATCTGAAGATGGTACTGAAGCTGAAGCAAAATCAGTGATCACTCGCGAAGGCGCAGAAAAAATTGTAACGTTCGCATACGAACTTGCTGTGCGCGAAGGTCGTAAAAAAGTAACTGCAGTACATAAAGCAAATATTTTAAAATCAACCTCTGGTTTATTCTTAAAAGTGGCGCGTGAAGTAGCTGAGCGTTACCCTGAAATTGAATCAACTGAAATGATTGTTGATGCAACATGTATGAAGCTTGTAATGACCCCTGAAGAGTTTGACGTGATCGTTACAACGAACTTATTTGGCGATATTTTATCTGACTTATGTGCTGGTTTAGTAGGCGGTTTAGGCATGGCACCTGGTGCAAACATTGGTGAAGATGCTGCTATTTTTGAAGCTGTTCACGGTAGCGCACCTGATATTGCTGGTAAAAACCTTGCAAACCCTACGTCAGTGATTTTAGCCTCTATTCAAATGCTAGAGCATTTAAACATGGGCGATACAGCTGAGCGTATTCGTAGCGCTGTTGCTGATGTGATTAAATCAGGCGACCGTACTACCCGCGATTTAGGCGGCAGCCACGGCACTACTGATTTCACACAATCAGTAATTGACCGTCTGTAATTAGGACAGTTAAATTAAAAGCCAGCTAATGCTGGCTTTTTTTATGCCAGAAACACAGCATTTAAATTTCCCCCTGACCATCCCCAAGCCTAGGCAAACACGCAAAACTGCATAATTTCTGCTTATAAAGTGAAAATAACTCATATCAAATAGATTATTAGATTAAAAAACATTTAAAAATGAATTTTTAATCCAAAAATCAGTTTAATGGGTTGACATGTGTGCTCAAAAGCCTTAAAAATAACCACATACAAAAATTGTTATTTAAACAGCATTTTATTTTAAAGAGCAAAACATCATGAATACACAATTTCGCCTTTTAGTCTTACTCGTACTGGTCTTAGTGATAAGCCCAGCGGGGATGTATTAAAAGGTGAAAAATGCTTTTTAAAACCCTCGCACTACGCGGGGGTTTTTTTTTGCATGTAATCAACAGAGGAATGAGGATGAGTAAACAAGAATATAATGGCTCTGAATTGGTTGTTAAGTCATTAAAAGAGCTAAAGGTAAAGTATATATTTGGTTATCCCGGCGGCTCAGTATTAGATTTATACGACGCACTTTTTCAGCAAGACGATATTGAGCACATTTTAGTACGCCATGAACAAGCGGCTACACACATGGCCGATGGTTACGCAAGAGCCACCGGTGAAGTAGGTGTTGTACTTGCTACATCAGGTCCCGGTGCAACAAACTGTGTAACAGGCATAGCAACTGCGTATATGGATTCTATTCCTATGGTGGTGTTATCAGGTCAAGTGCCCACAAGTCTTATTGGTGATGACGCGTTTCAAGAAACCGATATTGTTGGTTGCTCTCGCCCGATTGTAAAACATAGCTTTAATTGTAGAAGCGCGAGTGAAATTCCCAATATTCTTGCTAAAGCCTTTTATATTGCCAGCACTGGCCGCCCAGGGCCTGTGGTAGTAGAGCTTCCTAAAGACATGCTTAACCCAGAGCTAACTTTTGCTTACAACTTTCCAGCGGCAACAGAACTCAGAACCTACAACCCTAATACCAAGGGTCACTCTAAACAAATTCGTAAGGCCGTTACTGCTATTTTAGAAGCAAAAAAACTGGTTATCTACTCTGGTGGCGGTATTGTGCTTTCAAACACCTCAGAGCAACTAACTCATTTAGTCGAGTCACTTAATGCCCCTATTACCAACACGTTAATGGGACTGGGCGGTATATCGGGCGTTCACCCTAACTTTATTGGTATGTTGGGTATGCACGGCACATTAGAAGCCAATAAAGCGATGGCCAATGCCGATGTTATTTTAGCACTTGGCGCACGATTCGATGATCGGGTTACTAATAATGTTCAAAAATTCTGCCCAAATGCCACTATTGTCCATGTCGATGTTGATCCAACCTCTATTTCTAAAACCATTAAATCACATATTCCTGTTGTTGGCTGTTTGGCAACGGTACTTGAGCAATTACAAACTGCCATAGATAACAGCCCAATTAAAATTGATCGCAGTGCACAAGAAGATTGGTGGCGACAAGTGATTAGCTGGCGTGAACAAAAATGCCTTAGTTACAACAGCGATGGTGACAAAATAAAACCTCAGGCAGTTATCGAGGCAATATATGAAGCGACCAACGGAGATGCTTATGTCAGCTCTGATGTTGGCCAACATCAAATGTTTGCCGCGCAGTACTATCCATTTAAACACCCTCGTCAGTGGATCAACTCAGGCGGCCTAGGCACTATGGGCTTTGGTTTACCTGCGGCTATGGGGGTTAAGCTGGCTTTTCCTGATAAAGAGTCTTTATGTGTGACTGGAGACGGCTCCATTCAAATGAACATTCAAGAGCTATCAACCTGTTTACAGTATAACTTAGCAGTAAAGGTGATCTCCTTAAATAACCGTTCATTAGGTATGGTAAGACAATGGCAAGACATGATTTATGGCGGTAGGCATTCTTCATCGTATATGGAATCTTTGCCTGATTTCGTAAAGCTTGTTGAAAGCTATGGCCATGTTGGGATCAGAGTAAACACCCTTGATGAGTTACAACCCGCGATAGACAAAGCCATGTCGATAACCGACAGATTGGTATTTTTAGATATTTTAGTAGACGAAAAAGAACATGTTTACCCAATGCAAATTAAGCACGGTGGTATAGACGAAATGTGGTTAAGAAAAGGAGTGAAGGCATAATGCGTCGTATATTATCTATATTATTAGAAAATGAACCTGGTGCGTTATCACGTATAGTGGGGCTTTTTTCTCAACGAGCATACAATATTGATAGCTTAACAGTGGGTACCACAGATGATGAGTCTCTTTCTCGTATTACGGTAACCACTAAAGGTGATGACAGAATTGTTGAACAAATAACAAAACAAGTAAACAAGCTGGTCGATGTGCTTAAAGTGGTTGATTTAACTGACATGAGCCACATAGAGCGTGAACTGCTGTTAGTAAAAGTATTTGCCAAAGATGAAACTACTCGTGCGGCAGTAACTCGTGTTGTTGATGTATTTCAAGGGGCTATTTTAGATATGGGTCGTCAAAGTTACAGCCTACAATTGGTAAGTAGCACCGATAAAATAGAGTCATTTTTAGATACTTTACGCCACGAGACCGACATTATTGAAGTGGTACGCTCAGGCGCAGTCGGCATTGGCCGAGGAGATAAAGCGCTTAAAGCTAAATAAGCGATAAATTTACAACAAAAAAAAAGGGCTAAATAGCCCTTTTATTATATTTTATAAACCTAAAATTATAGGTTTACTTGGTCTTTAAGACCTTTACCTGGTTTAAAGCTTGGAATAGTCGCTGCTGAAATTTGGATTTCTGCACCCGTTTGTGGGTTACGACCCGTGCGTGCAGCACGTTCTTTAACTGAAAAAGTACCAAAACCAACTAATGCAACAGAGTTGCCTTCTTTTAATGAAGAAGTTACAGCGCCTGTGAATGCGTCAAGTGCACGTGTAGCGGCTGCTTTAGAGATTTCTGCGTCAGTAGAGATTTTTTCAACTAGTTGAGCTTTGTTCATTATTAGATTCCTATTCGTTATTATTTTGCCTTCGCAAATCCTATCTTTATGCATTTTCGAAGAGTTAGCAACAGCAAATTACGTTTTTTATCTAAAATACTAAAAAATTAGTAAAAATAGTAAAATTCACTGTAAAATACAGCGAGTTGAGTTAACAAAAGCTTAATTTAAGCACACTATTAGTGCAACTTTGCACCTTAATGACTCACTCTACCTTTTCTATTACTAAGGTTACTTCCCCAACCTCAACACCAAACTTAACAATAGACGTGCGGTTTATCAAGCGTGTATTTGTTACTAGGTACATCCAATCATCAAAATTAACTTCTAAAGTGCTGCCATCGTAAGGGATCTCTACATTATAATTCCAATGAAACACACTACCATCACTCTCTCCTGTAGCTATCCCTAAAACATCAGAGGCTGTTCCTGTTAATGTGTTATCGTCGTTTAAGGTAATTTTCCAAATGCGTTTTTGTGTTTCTCCATCATCGTAAACAAAGTCTTCTTCAATAGTGCCCTTATTGCCATCCCATGTAGCGTTTAAGTCAACAACAAGCTTTCGGGTTAATTCACCTTTAAAGTCTTGTACAACGCCATAGGCTTTCAAATCACCACTAAAGAAAGTCTTAAAATCGAAATTTGGTTCTGAACCCTTGTAATGTTCAACACTTGGAGCTGAACAACTTGCAATAAAAAAGCTTACGGCCAATACCATGGCAACTTTAACGCGTTTTAGATTAATCATATTAAATCCCTAATAGTTGATTTCTAATTGATGGTTCTGAGGTGTTTTCACTTAACCAAATAGCTAAAAAATCCTCAGCAAATGCGGCATCATCAATGCGACCTATTTGGTTATCGTTATGGAAAAAAATACTGTGTCCTTGCTTATCAGTCAGCAAGGTTAACGATTCACCTTTTTTAATATTTGGCCATATCGAGAGTAATTTATCAGCATAGCGCTCTGAAAGTTGAGGTTTACCTAGGTGCTGCCACTGCTCATTAGTCGCTTTTACAATGTCTTTAGCGTCAAAATCGCGCAAATAAGTTAAGGTAAATTTAACAGGCGTTTGTTTAGCGGTGTAACTACCAGAAGGTGTATAAAGCGTTGCATCATAAACATCCCAAAACAGGTATTCCATACGTGCTTCACCCACCTTGTTAAACTGAGTATCAGCATTAGCTACAGGGCTAAATAAAGCATAAACAATAAGTAAATTTAAAAGCGTTTTCATCGTTATCTCCAAACTGTATTGTGTTATTGCTTAACAAACTCGCCTATTTTACCGTTTAAAAATAAAATAAACGTAAATGTTGCAGCCCATAAAGCACCGTAAAGTGGCCAAAACTGCCACAGTGGCATCCCTAACTCTAATACCTCAAATCGTGAGCCGGCCCAATAACTGCCAGGGGCA
Source organism: Pseudoalteromonas undina (assembly GCF_000238275.3). Taxonomy (NCBI): domain Bacteria; kingdom Pseudomonadati; phylum Pseudomonadota; class Gammaproteobacteria; order Alteromonadales; family Pseudoalteromonadaceae; genus Pseudoalteromonas; species Pseudoalteromonas undina. The sequence goes on along the minus strand of NZ_AHCF03000004.1, from coordinate 658,898 downwards.
AATAATAAACACACAGCAAATGCTTGCCATGGTTTAAGGTTTGTCAGAAACGACATAGAGGTATTGATACACAGCAACAATGCGACCCATAAAAACACCAACCAAAATGGCAGAGGATCGACTTTAAATTCGAATAACCCTAACTGAACCGCAATAAACTCACACAACAGTGCTAGTGGCAGGGCTTTTAAAACCAGCAAAGCATCTTGTTTTTTTTGTGCTGATAAGTAAAACATCAAAGCGATGACTACAGCAGAGTATACAATTGCATGCTGTTCAAGTAGCAGGCACATAAACCACACTACTTGAAACAGCGCAAAATTAATAAGCGAGTGCAATCTCATCATTACTACTCGTAAAGCGGGGTTTGCGTGCCATTAAATGCACGGTACTGGTTGCTCGGGTTCTAAATGCGCCCTCGCAATAAGCAAGGTAAAAAAGCCATAAACGATAGAAACGATCATCAAACTTATCGCTATCAAGCTTTGGCCAGCTGGCAATAAAACGCTCTCGCCAATCAGCAAGAGTGCGGGCATAGTGAGCACCAATGTCGTTTATGGTGTGAATATTCATGTCGGTGTTATTTTTAATTTGTTCACTCATTTCGTTAAGCGAAGGCAAACACCCACCGGGGAAAATATACTGTTGTATAAAGTCTGAATTTTTTAAATAGTGTTGATAACGCTGGTCACTAATCGTAATTGCTTGAATAAGCATAGCACCGTTGTCTTTCAATAACTCACCGCACTTAGTAAAAAAGCTGGGTAAGTATTCATGCCCAACGGCTTCTATCATCTCGATTGAAACTAACTTATCGTATTTGCCAGTCAATAAGCGATAATCTTGCTTGAGCAAGGTTATTTTATTTTCAAGCCCAAGCTGGTTAATTTTATTAGCAACATAATCGTGTTGTTCGTCAGAGATGGTTGTGGTGGTTACATGGCAGTCATAATGAGTAGCGGCATAAATAGCAAACGCGCCCCACCCGGTGCCAATTTCAATAACAGTGTCGCCTTGTTGTAGCTCAACTTGTTCGCATATACGTTGTAGCTTGTACTGCTGTGCTTGTTCTAAGCTAGCATCTTTACTTGGGTAGACTGCACTCGAATAAAGCATTTCTTTACTTAAAAAAGACTCGTATAAATCATTTCCTAAGTCATAGTGAGCGACAATATTCTTTTTTGAACCCGCATGTGAGTTCTTGTTTTTTATGTGGTTTATACGGTGAGCGATGTTGCTAAAAAACGCGAACTTTTTTTCAAATGCATCTAGTTGATCTTGGTTAATCGCAAAAATTTCGATTAACCGAGTTAAATTATCACATTGCCATTGCCCTAAAATGTAAGACTCACCCGCACCCACGCTACCAGAAAGAGCGAACGCTTTATACATGGCATTGTCGTTAACGGTGACAGTAACTTTCAGCTCTGAAGACGCATCCCCAAATACAGACTGTTGGTTATTCTCAACCAACACTATCTGACCTGTTTCAATTGACGAGAACGCTTTAAACACTAACTTTTTATAAAAATTAGTAAACCAACTGGTGCGTTCCTGAACGCGTAAGCTCGATACCTTTTCCATATACTTACCTATATTATTGTTATTACTTATAAAACAACATAAATTAAATTTAAAGTTTGCCTGAATGACCTAAAAATGGGACTTTTTTAACAAACAACTTAAATGCCTGATAGTAAATACCTCTGAAAATAGACCATGTCATCGCAGGAAAGCGCTTCAACAACTTGCTCATTTGTTTATTGCACAAGGGTTGACGCTGTAACCTTAACGATGCATCGAAAAGTAGTTCTTCATCGCGCTTATTTTCTATACGTATCAGTATATTGTCTTTCTTTTGACGAACAGTCCAATGATAGTTCATATCCAAATTCATAAAGGGTGATACGGAAAATACTTTCTTAAAGTTCACTTTTTTTTGTAGTGGAACCAAGTAGTAATGTCGCTCATTCCATGGGGTATTACTCACCTCGGCCACCATATAGCTAAACTCATTGTTTTGTTGGCCAAAAAAGTAAAAGTTAACTGGACTAAAATAAATCCCCAAACAGCGTAATTGCCCTAGCAGGTACACATGGCTAAATTTCTCATCTACCCCTAACTGGGCTAGCTGCGCATGAGCACGCTCTATGATGGGCTGATGATGACTATCGGGTAACCCTTTTAAATAATCAGATTGCTCAAACTTCAATGCTTTAAACCCTGAAGTTCCAAGCTGCTTATGGACGCCATTAAGCGCATGAGTATTATTTAAATCAACCCACATCATATAAAGTGGGTAATTAAACGCATGATGTTTTACAGCAAAACGGCGATGCTTTACATCGCCTAAATACACTGCATTAGTCAAACTCTACTCCAAGTTGTTTTGCAACATCGACGGCACTGCGCACACCATCCTCATGAAAGCCGTTATACCAATAAGCCCCACAGAAATAAGTATTGTTTTGCCCGTCAACCGTATTTTTCAGCTGTTGAGCAGCAATAGATTGTTGATTGAACACAGGATGGTGATAAGTAAACTCACGTAAAATCTTACTTTGATTAATCCCTTCTAAGTGATTTAAAGTGACACAAAATTGGGTATCAGACTCTATCCCTTGAAGTATATTCATTTGATAAGTAACAACAGCGGCTTTGTCGGTATTATTATTTAGTAAGTAATTCCAGCTCGCCCACGCTGCTTTCCTATCTGGTAATAATGAAACATCGGTATGCAATACCACCGAGTTCTCAGTGTATGGAATAGCACCCAACACCTTATTTTCTTGCTCGCAGGCATCACCGAGTAACGCTAACGCTTGATCTGAATGACACGCAAAAATAACCTTATCAAACAGGGCTTGCTGACCATCAGCAAATGTAATGGTGGCTCCCTGCTCGTCTCTGGTTACCGATTTAATGTCAGTGTTTAACTGTATTTTATCAGCAAAACCAGCTATCAACGGCTTAATGTATTCACGAGAGCCTCCCGGAATAACATACCATTGCGGCCTATTGGTAATGTCTAATAAACCATGGTTAAAAAAGAATTTTACAAAAAATTCTACGCCCACGTTTTCCATTTCTTTAATGCTTGTCGACCAAATAGCTGCACCCATTGGCAAAATATAGTGGTATTTAAAAAAGTCATTAAAGCGATGCTGTTGTAGCAACTCACCAAGTGATTGCTCAGTGTATTGGCCTTTTTCATACAAAGCCTTGCACAGTTTGTTAAAGCGCACAATATCGTACAAAAGACGCCAAAACTTAGGTCTCACTATGTTTCTGCGCTGAGCAAACAAACTAGTAAATGTATGCCCGTTATACTCAAAGCCAGTTGCTTCATTATGAACACTAAAGCTCATTTGGGTCGGTTTACGTTTTACACCAATACGCTCAAGCAGCTTTTCAAAGTAAGGGTATGTTCTATCGTTAAATACGATAAAACCGGTATCAACTGCGTAGTTAATGCCGCTGTGATTTACATCAACCGTGGCAGTATGGCCACCAATATAATCATTCTTTTCAAATAGTGTGACATCATAATGCTTATGCAATAGGTGTCCGCAAGTTAAACCTGATACACCAGTCCCAATTATTGCTATTTTTTTCAACGGGTTAATCCTTTTGCAATTTTAAGCCAAAGCGAAAGTGGCAATATTCGCAGTGCTTTTAATATAAGTGTGAAACGATACGGAAAATGGACTTCTTTACGACGTTTTTTTACGCCTTTGATTATATAGTCAGCCGCTTTTTCAGCACTAACAGCCATAGGCATAGGAAAATCATTTTTGTCTGTAAGCGGTGTTTTTACAAAACCAGGATGGACTAGTGTTACATCAACGTCGTTTAAATCAACCGCAAGGGTTTTAGCTAAATAGCTTACGCCCGCCTTTGATGCGCCATACGCTTCTGAACGCGGTAAAGGTAAATAAGTAACACTCGAACTGACCATCACTAGTTGGCCGCCTGATGTTATTTTGGGTAAAAGAGCCTCTAAGCAATACCCCATAGAAAGTAAGTTAACATTAATAACACGCTCAAAAAGGGCGCTATCAAAATTGCGTGCATCATCAACATATTCGCAATTACCGGCGTTAAGAATAACGCGGTCAAATTGCGGATAGCCGAGAGTCGCAGCTTTAATATCTTGCAAGTTGGTTGCATCAAACTGGCAGGTTTTTATGTTGTTATGCTTGGCAAGTTCTGCGAGCTTTTGCGTATTTCGTCCACACGCAATGACTGTATCACCTTGCTCTGCATACTTTATCGCGAGTTGTTCACCTATACCTGATGTTGCACCTGTAATAAGCGTAATCATAATTAACCAGCCCTTTTATCAATAAAATTAATAATGTTGCCCAGTAATGGAATATGCTTATACAAAAGCTCTCCAGCATTAAAGTAATCGCGGTGTTTAATAATTTTCGCACCTTCAAATACTAGTTTACTGTGCCCTTGCACTGAAATTGTATTGCCTGCGTTAAGTTTTGGGTGAGAATAATGCATTGTCCAGTATACAAATGCATTATTATCACTGGTAAATGAATCAGTTATGTCAAATCGACAATACTTAACATTACTATATAAACCACAAAAATAACGACTTAAATCTTCAAGGCCATTAATTTCGTGCAGCGGATCTATAAAGTGAATGTTTTGAGCGTAAATTTCAGTTAATAACTCTAGGTTATCTTTATCAAGCTTTTGATATATTTCTACAAATTTATCGACTGATAATTGGTTATCCATATCACACCTTAAATGCAGCTAAAGCCCTCGCTCGTGCCGCTTTATGATCAACTATTGCTGGCCAGTAACAGTGTTCACTTTGTCCCGTTGCTGCTAAGTAAGTATGTGGGAAATGAATGTGTTTATCTGGCACTTTTTGTAATTCAGGCAGATATTTACGAATAAAATCACCATTTGGATCAAAGCGTTCACTTTGGGTAATGGGGTTGAATACTCTAAAGTAAGGTTGTGCGTCACAGCCGGTACTTGCAGCCCATTGCCAACCACCATTGTTTGAGGCTAAATCGCCATCAATAAGATGCTGCATAAAAAACTGCTCGCCTTTACGCCAATCAATCAGTAGGTGCTTAGTTAAAAAACTCGCAACCACCATTCTTAAACGATTATGCATCCAGCCTGTTTGCAATAGCTGTTGCATGGCGGCATCAACAAGTGGATAGCCTGTACGGCCTTCGCACCATTGCTTAAACTCAGCGTCACTGTCACGCCAACTCACACTATCGTACTTTTCGTTAAAATTGGCACCGCGTGAAAGTTTTGGGAATTCAGCAATTAGGTGTTTGTAAAATTCACGCCAGATCAGTTCGTTAACCCAGGTAAACGTTTTACTTTTTGAGGTGGTCAGTATATCGGGGTAATGTTGTTGTATATTAACCATTAATTGTTTACTACTAACAACCCCTAGTGCTAAATAGGGGCTTAAGCCCGATGTTCCTTTTACACTGGGTATGTCTCGTACGTCATCATAGCTTGCTAATTTATCGTGAATAAAATTATCGACTACGGTTGATAGAGTATCATCGTCAACAGGCCATTTTATTGAGCTTTCATCACCACTTAGTAACTCACACTGTTCGATTTCTATCGGCTCTTCAGATATCGGCCACTGTAATAAACTAAAGTGTGTATCTTGATACTGCTTTAACCATGCGCGTTTAAACGGTGTAAATACTTTATACATTTCATTATTTTGAGTGCGCACACTACCTACAGGAGCAATGATATCACCCTCGTATAAAGTAAATGTTATTTGCTGTTGGTCGCACTGTGCCTGAATCGCTTTGTCCCTATTAAATTCATTTAGCTCATACTCAGTGTTGGCTATTATGTGTTTAATATCGTGTTGCTGACAAAAATCGAGAAGTTTAGTTTGGCAATCGGCAAAAAAAGGGGCGTCTATTACATGCAAATTTACGCCATATTTGGCAAGCTTTTCGCGAATATAACTCACCCTGCGTTTAAGTAAGTCAATTTGAATGGCAGCAGTATTATGCTGTGCCCATTGTTTTTCGCACACAAAAAAAATGGCGTGTTTAGCACCATTATTTAGCGCTTCGATCAGCGCCTCGTTAGAAAAAAGGCGCAAATCGCGCCTAAACCAAAATAGTGAATTCATTACAAACCGTAACGTAGCTTAAGTTCATTAGGATAAGGGTTAAAGTAAATTTGCTTACTTAAATACTCATTCGGGTGAACCTTTAAATGATGTTTAAGCAATGTTAGTGGTACATACAGCGGCACCAACCCTTGGCGATACTCATCAATTGCATCTCGCATTTCTTCCTTTTCGATTTTTGATAAATCTTTTTTGAAGTAACCTTGCAAATGCATCAACGTGTTAGAATTATTTTTTCTTGAAGCAGGACGCTTAAGCGCATTCATTAAACCTAAAATGTACTCGTCGGCTAGAGCATTAACATCGTCACCTACAAACGTTCCAAGTAGATTGCCTAAATCACGATACGCTTGATAATTATGAGCCATTAACAAATATTTGTATTGAGCATGGAACTGGGTCAAACGATGAACAGTAACGGGCTCTTTCACTAACTGTTGCCAGTTATGTAATGTATAAACACGCATTACAAAGTTCTCGCGTAAATGAACGTCATTTAAACGTCCATTTTCTTCGCAAGGTAGTAAAGGATTATGTTTCATGATTTGTTCAGCAAAGAAACCAACGCCTTCAGAGGTGTTACCGGTTCCTGCTTCATTGTAGATTTTTACCCGCTCCATGCCACAGCTTGGGCTCTTAGCACAAAAAACGAATCCGCTTAGGTGCCCTGCTTGTTCTGTAGCTATTTTTTTACCGTATTCTGTGAGCTGTGGGCCAACATCTCCCGTGCCATCCGGACGACACACTTTGATGGTATCGCCTGTTTTTACTTGACGAATGGTTGGACGAGGTATTGGTAATCCTACCGCAACCTCTGGGCAATACATTTTATATTCAACATGCTTGGCCAGCTCTTCCATACAAAAATTTGATTTTTTATGGCCACTGTCAAATCTTACCTTTTCGCCTGCCAAGCAGGCGCTAATACCTATTTTTATTGTATCTGTTTGCATAGATTCTCTTAATAAATCAAGCCACCAATTGGGTTAAGTAACTTGCTAAGTCCTTTATTGAAATGTAGCGCACTACTAACAACAGTAAAGCACAAACATCCCTCTTTTGTTAGGGGGGTGTGTTGATGACGGCCATCTTGCCAAATAAAGTCACCAGGAACATAACTGCCCTCTTCGTCTGTAAATTCACCATCAAGCAGTAAAGTAACCTCAAAACCGGTATGTGTGTGCTCCGGAATTTCTCCACCAGCATCTATGTGTAACAAGCTTGAACGTAAATGGCCATCATCAAGAGCTATTCGAGAACGCGCAAGCTTACCTACTTGGGTAAATTTACCATGCGAGATCCGTGTTAAAGCTCTCGGCAAGCTGTAATTATGCTCATTAACATTAATACTAACTGGTTCAACAGAATATACTTCATCAATCGAGTCATCGGCCGTGATCATATCAAGTAAACTTGATTCAATTACATCATCGGCTTGATCGGCTTGCTCATCAGTTGCCACATCCATATTGTCACTAAAAACTGCTCGCGCATTAGCCGCTTCAAGTTTTTCAACTTTAGCTTGGCACACTGGGCACATATCAACATGTATTGATACGGCGAGGCTAAGCGATGCTGGAAGTGTTGCTGCACAGTATTGTGTCAGTAGTGTTTCACTCGGGTGATGTTTAATCATGCTGATCTCCCATTTCATTACGTAATTTCTGCAAGGCTAAACGTAATCGTGATTTTACCGTGCCTACTGGAATGTTTAATTGTTGAGCTAACTGCTCTTGCGACATGTCTTGAAAATAAACGCCGCGCACAACTTCTCTTTGCGCTTGAGGCAATTTATCTAAATAACGTTTAATTTGTTGGTCTTCAAGGTGGTCGCTGTATTCGTGATGTGTATCTTCAGATTCGTTCAATAACGGCCAAATGTCTTCGCTAATATTTTCTTCTTTGTTACTTTTCATTTTACGAAGCATGTCAAAAGAGGCGTTACGCATTACGGTATAGACCCAAGTAGTAGCTGCACCCTTTTCACTATTGTATAAGTGGGCTTTACGCCATACGGAAGTGAGGGTTTCTTGAACTAATTCCATTGCTTGGGCTTCTACACCAAACTGCTTTATGCCGAAGCGCTTAATCTTAGGTGCAAAATATTCAAACAAGTACGCGAAAGATTTTTTATCGCGAGATTGAGCTACATTAACTAATGCTTCCCTGAGTTCCGTACTTGGTGTTTCTGGCATGGCAGTGTACTTACCTGTGTTAGGTTCACAACTTAGTGATTGTTGTTGACTTACCATAGTAAAATGTCCCGTTATTGCTTTAGTAAATACCATTACGAGCAATGGTTACAAGCGGATCATAATTATTTTAGGCAAATTCGTTATTAATCACAGTATGGAGGAATCTAAGCAAGTTATCAAAGTTAGTCTCAAATGCAAGTTGTTGTTTTTTCTCAATAGAAATGGGAAGTAATTCAAGCCAACGCGCCACAATCCACGCAAGCTGATTAAATTTGGTGGTTTTATAAAGCGATTGCAAATCGGGGTTATTCGCAAAAACGTCTTCTAGTGATACTTGTAAAAGTTGGTGTTGACCAATTTCGTGGTTATCTTTGTTGTACCAATAAGGTGTGTTGCAAGCGGATACATCACCATGGCGAAGTTCCTGCTCATCTTGATACACGTTATCTATTTGCACACTCTTAGATGCAAATACATCAATTAACAGCATACCGCTTTCGTCTTGATCAAAGTCAATAACATCCATTAAACAGCCTTGGGCGCTTATGTTTAACGGGGTGTCATGCTCAAAGGTACATAAAACAAAACCGCTATTGGTTTTTAATGCGTTTTTTACCATCGTTAAATAACGAGGCTCAAATATACGTAATCGCGTATAGCCTTCAGGTAATATAAATATAGGTAATGGGAAAATCGCACGTTTCATAAAGTCTACTTCTTTCAAACACTCTGCCTTTATTTACGTGCGCTTTATTCAAGTCGATCAGCTTTAGTTACATCAATTGCTTTACAGTGCAAATGCATCCGCTAATTAAACCTCGTTCCCACATTTTTTATCATGTAAACCAAGTAATAAACACTCAGTATACTTGCCACAGGTGCCAACATTAAGGCTAATAATTCGAACTCACTGTTCATTACTTTTATTCCCTTTTTATTGCTTTGGTTGTGCTTTAACTACACGTTGTTTTTCGTCCATGTTGCTGTTATCAACGACAGGATTATTTTCAAGTAAGCTGTCAAGAATAACCTGTGCATCAAAAGAAACGGCTTCTTTTACAGACTTTTCAAGTTCGTTGCTTGCCTGTGACACATAAGTAGACACAGTGTTAGTTAGCATATCTGTAATATTTAAATCGACTTCTGTAGCGTTAACGTTAGTTGAACCTAATACAAGTAAGCTTGCGATTGTGATGTTGATTGAAGTATTCATAATAGTATTCCTTGTTTGTTTATTGGTTAGTACGCTTAGTTACAATCAAGGGCTATGCCACAATGGAAAAACCTTATAAACCATTGTTTTAAAATGAAATAAATAAATTAAAAAGAAATCCACAAAATCTAGATTAGTAATTTTGACCAATGAATTTAAAAATAAAACCAAATAATAGTGTGTTTGTTAATGTTCAGTAAATTAATGACTTTATTTCGTATTTGAAAATTTCAGCGTACACATGTACACTAAAATTTATTCGCAAAGTGGTAGGATCTGTTATGTCTTTTGAAGCTCCCTATTCTAAAAAAGAAGAGCTGTTAAATGTTATTAGTCATGCCTTAGGCATTGTATTCGCTGCTTTTGTTGTTTGGGATTTAGTAAAACAAACTAATAGTGTGAAAGGCTATGCCAGTACTCTGATATACGGCAGTAGCTTGTTTATTTTATTTTTATCTTCAACGCTTTATCACGCCAGTGTGCGCCCAAGATTGAGAGCGTTTTACAAAAAATGTGATCATTGCGCCATTTATTTACTGATTGCTGGCACCTACACGCCCTTTTTGTTGCTGTCGTTATCTGGGCTCTGGTCTTGGGCTACCTTAGCCTTTATTTGGACAGTAGCGTTTGCAGGCATCGCTTATAAGCTATTGGTTAAAAATGGCAATAAAAAAGTTTCACTGGCTACTTATTTATTAATGGGATGGTTTGCATTAGCCATTGTGTATCCGCTTTATTTAAACGTGCCTATCAATGCACTTTATTGGCTATTAGCTGGCGGCTTATTTTATAGTGTAGGTACTATTTTTTATAGTGCTAAAAGCACTCAATATAGCCATGCTATTTGGCACCTCTTTGTTATTGGTGGATGTGTTAGCCATTATATTTCGATCAGTAATTATGTTTATTAGGCTGGTTAGCCATATAGATTAGTCTGGTTTGAGCTGTGAGTTCAACCATTCGATGCAACACACAGCGAGAAACGGTCATTGAGATTGACTAAATATTGTCGTTAATAGATTAGTTAAACTGCTCTTGCGCATATATTCATGAAAATGAGCGCTGTGCGCATATTGGTCCATTTAACTTTACCTAAAAAATTTAGAAAACTTAGTGATAGTAATGCCTTAGATAATTTGTTAAAACCATATAAAATAGATAAATGAGCGTTAAGTCGGCAGAAATATGCGCGATGAGCGCACTATTAAATTGTTATATGGCTATGGAAAGTAGATGAACTTTGACGAAGAAGAAGCACTTTTTGAAAATATCAAATCAGGGCACAATGATAATTATCTTATCACTGACACTACGTGGCGATTTTTTCTAAAAATTGAAGATAATAAACTCTATAGATGCCATTCAAAGAAAGTTGGTTGGTGTTCTGAAGCCCCTGGTGAGCTAGGTGAACAATTCAATTTTATAGACGTCGTTTCAGTTTCCAATGATGAAGTTGTTTTGAAACTAAAAGAAAAAACCAAAAATATTACAGTAGTAGACTCTGACGCAAGCCACTATTTTGGGCGGTAAGGTTTAGTGTAAATCGCCATATAACAAGAGCATCAAGGCTCGTAAACTCGCTCGGACAATTAACAATGGGCTATTGTCGCTGCGCTCAATAATTTTAGCCCATTATTAATAGCCGCTTATGCGGGCGTTACATACGTCATAGGTAGTCATGGGAAACTATAGCAAAAATATCTCTAAGAGATTTGCACATACAAAGATTAATGAAGGTTATTGTCTTATATGCGGTTCTTTCGGTCGGTTGTCGCCAGATCACGTTCCGCCTAAGGGGGCAATTACAATAACTAAGGTACAGCAACGCCATATCACTGAGCTAATGGGAGTCGGAGCTTCCAAGGTAAAAGGGGTTGAGTCACCAAATGGAAGTAAGTTTAAGACTATATGCCATAAGTGCAATAATGAGCATCTTGGCGGTAATGATGATGAGATCGCCAGAGTTTGTAAGTCTCTTACATTAAAAGTTAAAGGTTATTTTACGAGCTTAAACCACCCGTATAATTTCATATCTACAGATGTTGACTCTATGAAGTTTTCAAGAGCTATGATAGGCCATATCCTAGCTGCTACATCTGTAGAAGAGTGTAAGAGCCCTCAAAAATATTCACCATATTTACAACCACTGAAAGATTTTGTTCTTGGTGATGACTCGGCACTTGATGATTCTCATGATATTTACTACTGGTTCTACCCATTTAACAAGCACTTAAGTGCTAAATGCGTTGGCTTTTATAATGAAGGCCACATTGCGACAGTTAGTCTGCTCAGTTTTTTTCCAATTGCGTTTATGGTAACCAAGAAAGATGAAGGAACATTTCCTGCGCACTCAAGAAAACTAGCGTTTGGAGATGACCAACTACATTTTGACTTGTCGCCTAGAGGTTATACGTTCTCGGAGTTTCCATTTCATGGTCTTAAAGGAAATCAAATGATGGCGTTCACTGACTTTCAAACAATTGTGAGTTACCCAATTGGTCAATGAGTATGTAACAAGGCCAAGCAGCATGGACCTCGCTACGCTCGGCCGCTGTTGGCGGCGTTAGATGCCTGTATTATTCAAGTCCGGAGTTTTAGTTGGAGATTAGAAAATTAAACACATTACGTGGGTTGGCTGCATTAGTTGTGTTTATTACTCACTTTAGCGATATAACAAATTGGCTTAATGGAATGTTAGGCGGAGGCTCTGGAGCGTACGGTGTAATGCTGTTCTTCTTGCTGAGTGGCTTTTTAATGTCTCACCTATACCTGACCCAAGAATTCAGCAAAGTTAATATCAAGCACTACTTATTAGCTCGAATCGCAAGAGTAGTTCCATTATTCTTGGTTATTGTACTTAGCTCTTATGTTTTGTCCTTAATCGGCAATGATAGTCTTTATAACATTCCAGATACGAATGCACTGATTAGTCATCTGCTATTTTTATATGGTGATAGCATACTTTGGTCAATCCCCCCTGAAATACAATTTTACTTCATATTTCTGATTTTTTGGTCATTTTCAAAGAATAGGAGAGGCTATATTTACCTTTCAATATTCGCGGTTATGCTCCTGCTGTTTTTCGCAAACTTTCCTCGAGTATATGGAGACATAAACGGAGTACGTTACAATTTATTTAATACGTTAAGAAGTTTACCTTATTTTTTTATTGGGGTTATTTTTGGAATGCACTATAAGTCTTTTGAGGTACCGAAATACCTTAAGAAACATTACTTTATTCTAGTGTTACTATTAATACCTGCTATGTACCCAGAAATCTCATCTGTCACGTCTGATGCTAAGACAAGAATGTGGTTAAGCTATGAAGTATTACTTGTAATGAGTTCCGTATTTTTTTGCATTGTATTTTTAGTTCCTGATAACAATGTACTATTAGCTAACAGGTTCGGTGACTTCTTGGGAAAAGTATCTTATTCATTATATTTGCTTCACATGCCAATTATTATTTTTGTAAACAAGCTTAATTTAAATGTTGAATTGAAATTATTATTATCTTTCGTTCTAACTGTTTCAGTAGCATTTGTATCATTTAAATATTTTGAAAAGCCCGTTGCTAGGTTCATACGTAACAAAACATTTTACAAGTCGTTTAAAAGGACAAAAAACAGTTGGCTTTTGCTCCTTCGTCGCTAATTTTAGCCAACATATTATTTGCCTCTTAACGAGGCGTTACCAATGTTTGCAATTGGCACTCAGTCAATATAGATGGTTTAACTTACAGTATAAATCAGTTATTTATATCGCTAACGGGTAAATTGGGTTGTTTCTGGTAAATTCATTATTTTTGTCGGGTGGCGTGGCTCCGCCACTTGTCCAACCTACACGGGCACTTATCTGACGAGAGTGGTTATATCACTCCCATCTACACTCGCGCATATTCACTTTATTATTCTTAAAATTAACACCTTCTAATAACAGCTTTTGTCGTTGTTCTTGATATTTATCACTTCCTTCGGGAAATGATATTTTACCTTGGCTATTAACCACTCGATGCCAAGGGATCGCCGAATCTTTTGGCATCTCTTTTAATAAACGACCTACCAACCTAGCATTACTAGGATAACCCGCAAGTGCTGCTACTTGGCCATAACTGGCAACACTGCCTTTGGGTATATTGGCTATGATAGTGTAAATAACCGTTTCTTTATTAACGTCCATTCTTGCTTAAATACTCCTCACTGAGTAATTTAAATTGCTGCCAAATTTTACGCGCTACAGGCCCATGATGCATAGCATGCTGACGAAAGGCTCTAATTTGCGCACTGAACTGGTGCTCTCTGTCGGTTACAATGATTTGCTGTAATGAGCCAGCGGCTATTTCTTTTTTACAATGCCCTAAACTCATCATTGCCCAACCAGCCCCTGAAAGTAGAAAAGACTTCAAGGTAGATATATCATCAATTTTCATCACCACAGCTCCTTTTGAATAGGAAAGTCTATCGCTGTCTATGCTCAAACCACTTTCAAACATAGCCAAACACGGGTAAAGCTGTAATTCATCATAGCTAAGCTGCTTAGGTAAAACCCCTTTAGCTCCTACAATGCCAATATCTAGTTTACCAATGGGTAGGCTTTCTAAATCGCCAGTTGCATGGAATAAATCAAACCACGGGCCTATTCCAAGCTCGGCTTGACCGGTATTAACTTGCTCTAAAGACACAAACCGCTTACCACTGGTTAAACGAAATTCGGTACTCGAAAAATGCTTAAAAGTATTACTTATGATCTCGTTATAACTTTGCATATGACAAATTTGCTCGTAGCAGACTCTATATTGCGCTTCATTGCCTAATGCCAGCTCTGTTGCGAGCTGAGTAAGTTGCTCATTAGCGGCTAATAACTGTTTAGCCTCGCGATGAAAAATACGCCCCTTTTCGGTAAGTTGTAAGCGATAATGAGAACGGTCCAGTAGGTCAAAGCCTAACTTAGCTTCTAAGTTTTTAATCGCCAATGTGAGCGCTGGTTGCGTTTTATGTAGCTTTAATGCCGCTCCACTTAAACTCGCGCTTTGCACAATAGCATCTAATATTTGTAATTGGTTAAGTTTCATCGGCCACTCAGCACATCATAAGTAAAACTTATTGAGTTTCTAAAATTTAATGAATTTTATTTTATATGTTTGCAGCGTATGCTGCACACACTTATTTAGCCTTTTTTTATCATGGAGATATCATGCCACTGTTTCGCTTATGTTTACTATCTGCGACATTACTAAGTTTAATAGGCTGCTCAGAGCCCGAGAATATAGCTAAGGAAGAGCCTATTCGTCCGGTTAAATTATTTAGCATTGGTCATGATTCACAAACTAACATTCGCAGTTTCCCCGCTGAAGTGGTTGCAAACCAAGGCTCATATCTTGCTTTTAGGGTCAACGGTGAGTTGGTTGAATTTCCTGTATTAGCTGGTGAACAAGTTGAAAAAGGACAACTATTGGCTAAGTTAGATCCTGAGGATTTTCAATTACAATATAACGAACGTAAAGCACGATACGAACTGGCAAAATCACAGCTAAAACGCATTAAACAATTATTCGACAAAAACATCACGAGTCAATCAGAGCTTGATCAAGCGGTTGCTAATGAGCAAGTTGCCGAGTCAGCCTTTAAAATTGCAGAAACCAATTTAGAATACAGTGAGCTTCGTGCTCCTTTTGCTGGCATAGTAGCTAAAGTGTTTGTAAAAAACTTTGAGAGTATTCAAGCAAAACAAAATGTTCTGCGCCTAGAAACTCGCGATTTTATGGATGTAGAAATACAGGTTCCTGAAAAAATCGTTGCGCGCATTCAAAAAGATACCCAATACCAACCTATGGTTGAATTTGATGGCTATCACGACAAGCAATACAAACTCACACTAAAAGAATGGGATACTCAAGCCGATCCGGCAACGCTTACCTATAAAGTGGTGTTTTCATTACCGGTGCCAAAAGATTTTAATTTGCTTGCGGGTATGTCTGGGCAAGTGATGATAGATTTAAGTAAAGTAACTCGCTCACAAACTCCCTACACTATTTTACCAATTGAGTCGGTATTTTCAGATCCGAATAAAAGCCTAAGCGATAATGCTTATGTGTGGGTTTTTAATCAGCAAACTGGCACTGTACATAAGCAAGCAGTGCAAGTAGGTCAATTACATCACGACACTATTGAAGTGCTTAGCGGCGTAAAAGAAGGCCAACAAATTGTGTCTGCCGGTGTTCACTCTTTACAAGAAGGCATGTCTGTTCGCCCTTGGAATAAAGAGCGAGGCTTATAATTATGGGCTTTGCGCAACTATCTATTGAAAAGAAAGTCATTAGCTGGATGTTTACGTTGTTGCTATTAATAGGCGGCAGCGTGTCTTACTTTGATTTAGGCCAGCTAGAAGACCCTGAGTTCACTTTGAAAAAAGCCATGGTAATCACTTTGTATCCGGGCGCATCTCCACAGCAGGTAGAAGAAGAAGTAACATTTCCAATTGAAAACGCCATCCAACAGCTCCCCTATGTTGATTATGTCACCTCTATTTCATCTAATGGTAAATCACAAATTACCGTAGAAATGAAAAGCACCTATCGTAAACAAGAGCTAAGGCAAATATGGGATGAAATGCGTCGAAAAATTAACGACCTAAGCCCGTCGCTGCCAAGTGGTGTTTACCCGAGTAATGTAATTGATGATTTTGCCGATGTTTACGGCGTTATGTTTGCCGTTACTGGCGATGGCTACTCTTATGATGAATTAAAAGACTATGTTGACTATTTAAAGCGTGAACTTGTTTTAGTCAAAGGTGTTAGCAAAGTCACAATTGCAGGACAACAACAACCACAAGTAATGGTTGAGGTATCGACCCGCAAGCTTGCACAGCTAGGTATTGCACCTAGTCATATTTATGACTTGCTGCAATCACAAAACACGGTGTCTAACGCTGGACGTATTCGTGTCGGTGATGAGTCTATTCGCTTACATCCAACCGGTGAATTTAAAGATGTAACGGAGCTGGAAACCTTATTAATCTCAAAGCCTGGTGCGAGCGAACTAATTTATTTAGGCGATGTTGCACAAGTGTACCGTGAATATGCTGAAGTACCGACCAATGTCATTCATTACAATCAACAACAGGCGCTGCTTATTGGTGTTTCGTTTATGTCTGGGGTTAATGTTGTTGATGTAGGTAAGCACATAGATGAACATTTAGCATCTCTTGAATATCAACGCCCACATGGTATTGATATTAGCTCGGTGTATAACCAACCAAAAGAAGTAGAGCAGTCTGTAGATGGTTTTATTGTTAGCTTAATAGAAGCCATTGCAATAGTTATTGTTGTGCTACTTATTTTTATGGGCTTGAAAAGCGGTGTTCTTATTGGCGGTATTTTATTACTGACGGTATTAGGCACCTTTATATTTATGAAGCTGTTTGCAATTGATCTACAGCGTATATCATTAGGCGCGCTAATTATTGCGCTAGGTATGCTGGTTGATAATGCCATTGTTGTTACCGAAGGGATTCTCATCAACCTTAAGCGCGGTCAAACAAAGCTCAAAGCCGCAGTTAATATTGTAGATCAAACGAAATGGCCACTACTTGGCGCAACAGTTATTGCTATAACCGCTTTTGCACCAATTGGTTTAAGCTCAGATGCCAGTGGTGAATTTGCCGGCAGCTTATTTTGGGTGCTGTTTATCTCATTGCTATTAAGCTGGATCACCGCAATTACCCTTACCCCATTTTTTGCCCATTTAATGTTTAAAGAAACCGAATTTAAACACGAACATAATCAAGAACATGAAGACCCTTATCAAGGCATCATATTCAATGGTTATAAAGCGATATTAAATTTAGCTATGCGCTTTAGAAAAACAACCTTAGTCCTTATGGTTGCCCTTTTATGCAGCGCTGTAGTGGGATTTGGCTCGGTAAAACAATCGTTTTTTCCAGCCTCAAATACACCGATGTTTTATGTGGATTACTGGCAAGATCAAGGTGCTGATATTCGTGCCACCCTTGAGGGCATAAAACAGCTCGAAGCTTATTTACAAAAGGATGAACTGGTCACAGAAATCACCAGTACGGTGGGCCAAGGTGCGCCGCGCTTTATGCTAACTTACGCGCCAGAAAAGTCTTATCCTGCTTATGGGCAGTTAATTATTCGTGTCACCAACCGTGATGCGGTCGCTAAAGTAATGCAAAAGGTGCGTGATTACGCACAGCAACATCCGCTGTCAGCAAAGCTAAAAGTAAAACCAATGGAAATTGGCCCGTCAACTGATGCTAAAATAGAGGCGCGGTTTTCAGGCCCCGATCCGGTGATATTAAGACAGCTATCATCTCAAGCAAAAGAAATTATCGCCAAAGACGACGGTGCTTTTAACATTCGCGATGATTGGCGTGCACGCACTAAAATGATTCGCCCCCAATTTAACGAACAAAAAGCACGCCGCTTGGGGATCACCAAGTTTGACCTTGACCAAGTTCTGTTAACGAGCCTGTCGGGTAAGCAAGTGGGTGTTTATCGTGATGGTACGCAATTGTTGCCTATTATTGCCCGCTCACCAGCTAGCGAGCGCTTAAATGTAGACAGTGTTCACGATTTACAAATTTACAGCCCGGTATTACGCGTGTTTGTGCCGGTAACTCAAGTAGTTGATGAATTTATTGTTGAGTGGGAAGACAGCTTAATTATGCGTCGTGATCGTAAACGTACCATAACGGTAATGGCAGATCATGATGTATTGGGTGATGAAACCCCTGCAAAATTATTTGCTCGAGTTCGCGCTGAAGTTGAGGCAATTGATTTACCGCGAGGCTATGAAATGCAATGGGGCGGTGAGTTCGAATCATCAAGCAAAGCGAAAAAGGCTATTTTTGGTTCGTTACCGCTGGGTTATTTAGCCATGTTTGCGGTAACAGTATTACTGTTTAACTCAGTTAAAAAGCCCTTAGTTATATGGGCAACCGTGCCATTGGCTATTATTGGTGTAAGCGCAGGCTTATTAGTAATGAACGCCCCCTTTAGCTTTATGGCGCTACTGGGTTTATTAAGCTTAAGCGGCATGCTGATTAAAAACGGTATTGTATTGGTCGATCAAATAAACTTAGAACTTAGTGAAGGAAAATCACCCTATCAAGCAGTATTTGACTCAGGCGTAAGCCGTGTGCGCCCTGTAGCCATGGCCGCTATCACTACAATACTTGGCATGATCCCATTATTATTTGACGTATTCTTTCAATCAATGGCGGTCACCATTATGTTTGGCTTAGGTTTTGCCACCATACTAACCCTGATTGTGGTGCCGGTTTTATACACTGTGGTGTTTAGAATTGACTACCCTAAACAGTCTTAATCATTAATAAAAAAACGCAGCCTAGGCTGCGTTTTTTATTTGCTTGATTTATACCAGCTTAATTACTTTTTTAAGCTTAACGTGCCACTGCTCTTAGCTTTAGTTCCTGATGCGGAATTGGCTTTATTGGCATTTGATTTACCAACATAGGTGGTTGAACGTTTCTGATATGGCGTATTACGGCTGCTTTTGTTGGCTTGCTTATGTTGTTCGTTGTTCTTTGTTCGTGGCTTGTCACCTTGATACTCACGCTTATGTGCACGTTTAGATTGTTCAGGTAGATTGCCCTGCAGACTATCATCATACAGCGAATGTTCTTGTGTTTTACCTGAATCAGCAATCGAGTCGTTAATAACCGCCATTTCTGCATCGCTTAAATGACGCCATTGCCCTACTTTTAACCCTTTAAGGGTTACATTCATGATACGCACACGCTTTAATGTAACCACTTCGTAACCTAAATATTCACACATACGACGGATTTGGCGATTTAAACCTTGAGTTAAAATAATAGTGAATTGCTGGGCACCCGTTTGCGTCACTTTACATTTTTTGGTCACGGTATCTAAAATAGGAATACCGTTTGCCATTTTATTCACAAACTGGCGGTTTAGTGGTTTATCTACGGTAACCACGTATTCTTTTTCGTGGTTATTGCCAGCACGAAGAATTTTATTAACGATGTCCCCTTCATTGGTTAAAAAAATCAACCCCTCTGAGGGCCTATCCAAGCGACCAATAGGAAAGATACGGTCAGGATAATTAACCGCTTTTACAATATTACTTTGAATTTTTCGTTCTGTGGTACAGGTAATACCGACTGGTTTATTGTAAGCAATGTAAACCCGTTTTGGTGGTGCTTTTAATGGCTTACCATCAACCAATACCACATCGCTTTGTGCGACTTTAACACCCATTTCGGGTAATTCACCATTAACAGTAACACGACCTTGCTCAATATATTTATCGGCTTCACGGCGTGAGCAAAACCCTGTTTCACTAATAAATTTATTTAAACGCTTTAAGTCTGTCATATGGCAAATCTTCTTAAATATAAAGGCGCATAGTTTAAACTACTCAAGCTATTTTTTCGCGCTTAATTTGCGCTAATTTACGCCATAGGTATTCAAGAGGCCCTTGCTTAAAATAACGACAGTAGAGTGCAGTAAACATAAGCTGTACAACCACTAAGCAAATAGCAACAAGCCAATAATCAATGCGGTTAAAACTAAGCGCCCACTGAGGGAAAAGCACTTTAAACAATAATAACTGCATAATGGTTTGGCTTATGTATAAAGTAAACGCTAACCGCCCTACGTGTTGAATGAGCCCCCCTATTTGCGCGCTGTTATTGCATAGTTTAACGATTAAATGAATATAAAGCAGCGCCACACATAAAGCAGCCAGTTCATTAACAGGCTCTTGTAACGCATAACCAATACCTTGTTCATATGAATCTAACACTAATCGTAAGCTAGTCAGCAACAAACTTAACACAGCAAGTTTAATTAGCCCCGACCTACTAAATCCATCACTAAACACATTACATTTGTAGGCAACAATACCAATTAGCATAAAGCCAGCACTTGCCCACAGTAATAAAATAGGCACTGTTAGCAACATATAAATGCTCATTGTTATATTTTGGCTAAAATGCGCACCAATACTTTGGTAATAACTATTATATATCTGGTAAAACTCGGGAGAATCCCTATAGAGTGGTTCTTCATTAAGCCCTAACATAAACATTGCTGTGGCAAGTAAAGCGATAAAAGTAAAAAAGACCGCTTTGCTTTTAAGCTCTTCGTCCGTGTAATCTAAATAGCGTAATACCAGTAATGCTGACACCCCATATAAAAACAAAATGTCACCCGCCCACAGTAACAACCCATGTATTAAGCCAAACACAATAAGCCAATATAGGCGTTTTTTTAATGGCTGAATACATTGCTGACGCTGAAACTGAATATAAAGACCAGCACCAAATAATAACGTAAATAATGTGCGAAACCGCCCTTCAACAAATATAAGGCTTAAGGTGTGTAAAAAATTATCGCTAGCTGGAGGTGTGGTAAGTGGAGTGTAATTGAGTTCAAAAATTGCAAAGGAATAGCAGTTAATAAATACCAGTCCAAGTACTGCTATGCCCCTTATAAAGTCCATATTATAATTGCGCAAACCCTATCCTTTTAAATATTATCTTTGTAGCTATCGGCCCATTTTACAGCTTGTTTGTATAATTTTGGTAAAAAAGCACTGTCTAAATTAATGAGTGATACCGCTTTCTCAAGCGCCCACCAACTTCCGGTTTCATATGCTTTTACCGTTTCAAGAATATAATATAAGTCATTTTTCTCACCGGTTAGTGCTACTTTAATTTCATCTGGGAATGGCAGTTTATCAACCAACAAGTCCATTGGCTTATCTAAAATAGCATCAAGCAAAGAAAACAGCCCAGTTAAAAATGCCTCACCTTGAACTTGTTTGGCGACTTTGCTGGCTATTAATTCACAAAAGCGAGCGCGAATAACACACATTTGCATAAGCTCTATCGGCTTAGTGCGCGCGGTGTGTGCTGTAACAATTAGGCTAACAAACTTTTTTAAACGCGCTTGCCCTAGGTAAACCAGCGCTTGTTTTAATGAAGATATTTGGCTTTGCAGGGGAAATACACCACTATTCAATAAACGCAATAATTTATATGCTAGTGCTGCATCAAGCTCAAATAAACCGGTGATTACTTTCACATCAGGATCTGGCTTCATTACTTCTGAATAAATGGCAATGACAAGACCATAATTATAATGAATATCTTTTTGCTCTATCATTGCGGGGCGGGCAAAGTAATACCCTTGGAAATAATCAAACCCCATTTGGCGAGCTAATTTATATTCTTCATCGGTTTCTATTTTTTCAGCTAACAGCTTAATATTTTTGTGTTTTTTTAGCTTATTGACCACCAGTGGAATTTCATCCAGTGGCGTGAGCCGAATATCAAATTTAATTAAATTAACTAGCTTTAAAAAACGTTCCCACTGCGGTGAGTAAACAAAGTCATCAAGGGCTAATTTATAGTTACTGTGAAAGAGTTTACGGCATAGCTCGTAGGTATCGTCGGTGGGCTCTATGGTTTCGAGTAATTCAATAACCACATCTTTACAGGGTAAAAATTCGCATAAATCGAGTTTTAATGATTCAGGACCAATATTGATCAGCGCTTTTTTACCCGAAGTAATATGGCGAGTACCTAAGTTAAGCTGGTTTTCCATGATCAGGCGAGCCGTTGCTTGACCATCAGAAACACCAGGAAAGCAATTTTCAGGGCTATCGCGAAACAGTAGTTCATATGCAACTACATTTTGATTACGATTAAGGATTGCTTGCCTTGCCACAAATACCGACACATTACCTACTTTTTATTATTTCCACCAGACTAAGTAATTAAAGCGCAAATAGGAACGGATGTCACTGAACTTTAATAAATTTTTTAATATAAGTATGTAATATAATCAGTTACAACGTCATCCCAACCAAAGCGGCTGTTCTTAGCGCTATTTTTTATCGCTTGCCATTGCTTAGGATTAGCGTGATTTACATTCAAGGCCTCAGATAAACTATGCAACAGTGCCTCTGCCTGAGCTAATAAGGTATCACCAGTAAAACTAAAACCAGTCACATTATGCTCAACTGTATCTTTTAAGCCGCCAACACTGTGCACAAGACAAGGCTGACCTGCTCGCATTGCCAGCATTTGACTAATACCACACGGCTCAAAAGAACTAGGCATTAAAAATAAATCCCCTAGTTGATACATTAAATCACCAACACCTTGGCCATAACCTTTTAAAAACAATAAATTGCTATTTCGTGCCATCGCAGTGGTAAATAATTGTTCTAGTTTTTTATCGCCCGAGCCCAATACAATCAAGCGACCATTATATTGGTTTATAACCTTGCATACCTCATCAATAGTTAAACTATTGTTGTATGGCTGGCACAGCAGCAATACTTTTTGCTCGGTGAGCCGCCCTACACTGGTCACTAAAGGCCCTTGCTGCTCTGATGCCATAAATTGTAAAACACGTTGGTGAGCAATATAGTGGCTGCTGTCTAAGTGTACGTTTTTTGCCATCCAGCTAAAAAGCGTAGCTTCTATCTGCTCTAAAAGCTCGCTAAGCGTTGCCTGCTTCGGGTGTTGAGTTGTGTAATCACAGCCGTTGAGTATCCCAATCAGCTTGCCCTGCTCAGCCGCTTGTTGTAAATCACGCTCAAGTCCTTCACCACCAAAAAAACCGCCTGCATCGTTACTCGCAATCTGCACTTCTTGGCTATAACTGGGTGAAACCACATGTACTTTATCGGCTAAATTAATAGCACTGCGCATGGGGTTAAAGCAATGAGGGTAACGGGGATCACAAAGCAATTGGCCATCATAACTTAATGAGGGAAACCACGCTTCTAAGCTAGAGTCATCGTCTTTAAAAGGGCGAATACCTTGTAAGGCTAAGTTATGAACCGTGTACACCAAGCGCAGCTTAGCAAGTTTACGATAGCGAGGCTCAAATTTTAGTAACACCGCCACACAAGCACTGTGCCAGTCGTGTAAATGTAACGTGTTTGGTTGTTTTAAAACCCCTTGTAAAAGCGCTTCACAAATCGCGGCATTAAACAGTGCAAACTTACTCGCATCAGTAGCAAATGGACGATTGTTATCATCGTTGCAATACACACTATGTGATTGGCTGAACAAAGGGTGGCTTATTACTATTTGCCTCACTGCATTTTGCGTTTGTGGAATTTCAAACAGCGATAAAACGTGAGAGGCTGAATTAAACGCAACGTTGACTTCACCAATAAAACGGCGCTCACCCAATTCAAAGCCATAATCAGGAATTACCACATCAATCGTTAGTCCCTGTGCCGCTAACGCTTTAGGTACGTCACGTATGACATCGGCAACACCACCGACTTTGGCATTAGGTAACGCATCATTTTCTGCGGCAACCATTAATACATGCATTTATTTACTCTTATAGTTAGCTGCAAGGCTTTCGCCTTGCTATTTAATTATTGATTTAACTTAGTGTCTAACTTTGTCAGCATCTCGCGGGTTACCAAAACAATTCCCTTTTTAGATACTCTAAAGCCATTGGCTTCGTCGGTTTTACGATCATAACCAATTTCTAACCCTGGGGGGATCTCACAGCTTCTATCAATAATGGCACGTTTTATTTTACACCCACGGTTAACTATAACACCGGGTAAAATAACCGACTCTTCAATAGTACAATATGAGCGAATATGTACATTAGAAAACAGTAATGACTTTCTCACTAATGAGCCTGAAATAATACAGCCACCGGATACGGTTGAATCAACAGCCATACCCCGACGATCGTCATCATCAAAAATAAACTTAGCTGGAGGAAGCTGCTCTTGGTATGTCCAAATTGGCCAAGTAGGGTCGTACAAATCCAATTGAGGCTCAGGCATAACCAACTCCATGTTCGCTTCCCAAAATGAATCTAAGGTCCCTACATCGCGCCAATAAGGTTGCCCTACTTGTGCAGGATCTCTAAATGGGTAAGCAAACACATTATGCTCTTCGATAATGGCGGGAATAATGTCATGACCAAAATCACGTCCTGATCCTTCGGTTTGTGAATCTTTTTGTAATTGCTCAAATAAAAACTCAGTATTGAATACGTAATTACCCATTGACGCTAAGCATGTACCTGGTTTGCCAGGCACAGAGCTTGGTTCAGCTGGTTTTTCGTCGAATCGTCGCACTCGATTTTCTTGATCAACGGTCATTACCCCAAAGGTGTTCGCTGCTTCTTCAACCGCGACTTCTAAACAGCATACGGTCATATCGGCACCATTTTCGACATGCTTTGCTAACAAACCGCCGTAATCCATACGATATACATGATCGCCTGACAAAATCATTACATATTTAGGTAGTTCATGGCGAATAATATCCATATTTTGAAATACCGCATCGGCAGTACCGCAATACCATTCATCACCATTGCGCTGTGATGCAGGTAAAATCTCAACCGACTCGCCTAACTCCTTTTTAAAGTGCCCCCATGCACGATTTACATGGCGTATTAGCGAATGAGATTTATATTGCGTTGCAATCCCTACTCGTCTTACACCAGAGTTAATACAATTTGATAGTGGAAAATCAATAATACGGTGCTTGCCGCCAAAATAAACGGCTGGTTTTGCACGCCAGTCTGTTAGCTCATGAAGACGAGAACCTCGTCCGCCGGCTAGAATGAGTGCATAGGTGTCTCTGGTTAAATTACTTATATAGCGATTTGCATAACTGGGCATATTACTCTCTCCATTTAGTGTCAGCTATTAGTGTCAGTGTTTGTTTTTACTGTTTGCTGTGAAGTATCTAGTGGGGTTAAGTGCCATATGTCATCACAATATTGGCCTATTGTTCTGTCACTAGAAAATAAGCCACTGGCCGCGGTATTTAAAATACTCATTTGAGTCCAGTGGGTTTGATCAGCGTACGCTTTATCCACTTCACGCTGCGCTGCAATGTAACTGGCAAAGTCATGTGCGGTTAGCCATGCATCGTCTTTGCTTTTAATGCCGCTAATGACATCATCAAATAAGCCGGGTTCAAATAGATTAAAATGACCACTTTCAAGGAGATGCATCACGCTGTTTAGATCTGAGTTATTCGCAATAATTTCACTGGGATTATAATGCGCTCTAATTTCGTCAATGTGCTCGGCTTGTGCGCCAAATAAGAAGAAGTTTTCAGCTCCTACTGCATCGCGGATTTCAATATTCGCGCCATCTAACGTGCCTATTGTGAGCGCACCATTCATCATAAACTTCATGTTGCCGGTACCGGATGCTTCTTTACCTGCTGTAGAAACTTGCTCCGACAAATCTGTTGCAGGACATATAGTTTCCATGGCGGTCACATTGTAATTTGGTAAAAAGGCAACTCTTAAAAACATCGATACTTCAGGGTCTTTGTTGATCACCTCAGCAACATTATTAATCAGTTTAATAATTTTCTTCGCCATCATATAACCAGGTGCGGCTTTACCTCCAAGTAATACACAACGAGGTACCATGCCTTGTGTATCGCCACGACGAATGCGGTCGTATAAATGAATAACATGTAGGACATTGAGTAACTGGCGCTTATATTCATGAATACGCTTTACCTGCACATCAAATAGCATATTTACATCAAACTCGACGCCACACTTTTGTTTTACTAAATCGACTAAACGCTGCTTGTTTTGCCGTTTTGCCTGCTGCCATGTTACGTGCAATTGCGGATCATCATAAAAACGGCGTAATTGGCTAATTTTTGCAAAGTCGCCTACCCAGTCTTTTCCTATTTTCTCGCTAATAATATGGCTCAGACCCGGATTACAATAAGCAAGCCAACGCCTTGGTGTCACCCCATTGGTTTTGTTATTAAACTTTTCAGGCCATAATGAGTAAAAATCTTTAAACAAACCCGCAGTTAATAACTTAGTATGCAGTGCGGCTACGCCATTGACTGAATAACTACCAACAATGGCTAAGAAAGCCATGCGAATTTGCGGCTCTTCGCCCTCTTCAATTAATGATAAGTCTCGTTGCTTTTGCACATCACCCGGCCAATGCCTTGCAACCTCTGCTAAGAAACGGGCATTAATCTCATAAATAATTTCTAAAATACGTGGTAATAATTTAGCAAATAACCCCACTGACCACTTCTCTAATGCCTCCGGCAATAAGGTGTGGTTTGTATAAGCCATGGTTTTGGTTGTGATGTTCCATGCCTGATCCCAGTCGAGTTCATGGTCGTCAACTAAAATTCGCATCAGCTCTGCCACGGCAATACTAGGATGAGTGTCGTTAAGCTGAAAAATATGATGCTGAGCAAAATCAGTAAAATTATCTCCGTATTGCTCAATCCACTGGCTCAGTACATCTTGAATGCTTGCCGATGATAAAAAGTATTGCTGGCGTAAACGCAGCTCTTTACCATTTTCACTGCTGTCGTTAGGGTACAACACCATGGTTATTTGCTCTGCGAGGTTTTTTTGCGCCACCGCTTCTGAATAACTACCGGCATTAAATTCGGTTAAATTAAATTCATCGGTTGCTTCAGACTTCCAAAGCCTAAGGGTATTAACAATATTATTTTTATAGCCCGGAATGGGAACATCATAAGGAACCGCAAGCACATCTTGGGAGCTCATCCACTGGCGATGTTCACGGCCAAATTTATCAGTATAACTTTGTACATAACCCGAGAACTTAACTCGTTTAGCTTGCTCTGGAGCGCTCAATTCCCAAGGGTGACCTTCGCGTAGCCAGTTATCTGGCTGCTCAATTTGGTTGCCTTCTTTTATTGATTGATTAAACATGCCGTATTCATAGCGAATTCCATAACCCACTACTGGCAGCGCTAAACTCGCGCAACTATCTAAAAAGCATGCCGCTAAGCGCCCCAAGCCACCATTACCTAAGCCAGCATCATGCTCTGCTTGTTCTACATTTTCCAGCTCAGTACAGTAAGCTTGCAGTGCAGTACTTACCTGAGATTCTAAATCAAGGTTGAGAACCGCATTACCCAGTGCTCTACCCATTAAAAACTCTAGCGATAAATACGCTGTTTTGCGGCGTTTTTGTTGTTTAATTTGCTGATTAGTTTCTCTGCAACGCGCAACGAGTCTATCTCTTATTGTCAGCGCCAATGCATGATATAAATACAACTGCGACTCTCCCACCACATCACGCCCTAAGGTGTAA
This sequence comes from Pseudoalteromonas undina, assembly GCF_000238275.3. Taxonomy (NCBI): domain Bacteria; kingdom Pseudomonadati; phylum Pseudomonadota; class Gammaproteobacteria; order Alteromonadales; family Pseudoalteromonadaceae; genus Pseudoalteromonas; species Pseudoalteromonas undina. The sequence goes on along the minus strand of NZ_AHCF03000004.1, from coordinate 631,205 downwards.
TAAAAGTGGCGAGTTAAATCATCACTTAAGGTACTTTCATCAATAACCGGGCCTTCTTGCCAGCCTTTTACCACACACACTTGCTCGTCTTGCTTAGTCATAATCTTCGCCTTCTAAATTGGCACTAAAAACCCAACTACTTTGTGCTGAAATATTCACGGTTGCATCTTCTTCAACAACAGTTGATGCGTTATTTACGCTTGATAACACTAACGCCCATGTCGCAGTAATGGGCGATTGTGGTAATTGACAGACCACGGGCTGTTTACTGGCGTTTAAAATAATTAATAAGGCGTGCTTATTTTGCTTATCAAGTAAGCTATACATTAAAAATTGTCGCTTATCTTCATGCCAATGTGTTTCATCCATTTTTTTACCTTGCTCGGTGAACCACTTAACGGTGAAACGTTCATCAATATCATCTAAAAACACACTGTGTTTAAACGCACTGTGACCGTGCCTAATTTTTAATGCATCATCTATAAACTGAATTAAGCAATGGTTTAGTTGTGAGTCTTTCCATGCCAGCCAGCTTGTGCGGTTATTCTGGCAATAAGCGTTATTATTACCACCTTGAGAATGGGCCATTTCACTGCCAGCGGCTATCATTGGCACCCCTTTAGAGAGTAGCAAGGTAAGTAAAAAGTTTTTTTGTTGTTGGAGCCGTAAGTTCATAATTTCAGGATCGCTACTAAATCCCTCAACTCCGCAGTTGAATGAATAATTAGCGCTGTGGCCATCTTGATTATTTTCACCATTTGCTTGGTTATGTTTGTGCTCATAACTGACTAAGTCGGCGAGGGTGAAACCATCGTGGCTGGTAATAAAGTTTATGCTATTTAGTGGGCCTCGATTGCTATGTTCAAAAATATCAAACGAGCCATGTAAACGCTTAGCTACATCACTAATAATGCCTTTTTCACTTTGCCAAAAGCGTTTAATCACATCACGGTATTGATCATTCCACTCACGCCAAGGAGCAGGAAAAGCACCTAACTGATACCCACCAGGGCCTATATCCCACGGCTCACTGATCAGTTTTACTTTATTTAATATAGGATCTTGTGCAACGGCCTGTAAAAACGTATGAGAGGCACTAAAACCCGTACTTGAACGCCCTAAAATGGTGGCTAAGTCAAATCGAAAGCCATCCACTCCCATAACTTCTACCCAATACCGCAAGCTATCAAGAACCAATTGCAAGGTTTTTGGATGATCAATATTTAAGGTGTTACCACAGCCAGTATCATTTATATATACATTGGGCTGCCCATTAATAGTGCGATAATAAGTGAGGTTATCGAAGCCACGTAAAGACAATATAGGTCCATCACTGCCGCCCTCAGCAGTATGGTTGTATACAACATCTAAAATAACTTCAATATTGGCGCGGTGTAATTCGCTAACCATCTGTTTAAATTCGTTTATATCGTCATTAACCAAATAGTCTTTGTGGGGAGTAAAAAAATTGATGCTATTGTAGCCCCAGTAATTTTGCAGGCCTTTAGTAATTAAAAACTGTTCACTTATAAACGCATGCACAGGCAAAAGCTCAATAGCGGTCACCCCTAAACTTTTTAAATGCTCAATAAAGCACGGGTGGCTTAGGCCTAAAAACGTGCCTTGCTGTACTTTTGGAATACCTGGATGACGACAGGTAGCACCCTTTACATGACACTCATAAATTACCGTATTAGCCCAGCTATGCTGTGGCTTTTTATTGGTATAAGCAACCGATGTAGTCACTTTAGATTTAGGCATATCTATCGCATTATTAACCTCGCTTTTAGTGCCTATCGGCATTTGTCCGTAATGGCGCTCGCTCCAAGTAAACTCGTTAAACAAGTCTTTTGCATAAGGGTCAATCAATAACTTATGTTCATTAAATAACATGCCCTTTTCATGGTTATACTCACCATCAACCCTAAAGCCATATAATGCGCCAGCGCTCAGTGGCGCAACGTGAATACTCCACACCCCGCCTTCATTAATATTCATAGCTATTTTTAATATTTCTGTATGGCCACTTTTATCAAATAAACAAACAAAAGCTTGGCTTGCATTAGGGGCGTATAAGGCAAAGTTGACACCGTTGTTTTGTACAGTCGAGCCCAATGGAAGAGATGCACCATGGGTAACCTCAAAGCAATTACTCATTATTCACCTTTTGCAAGTAAACAGTGGTTAAGCCACCCATCTGTAATGTAATACTGTGATCAAAGCCATGGCTTGGTTGATTAATTGAATGAATAAGTTGGCTTGGCTCATCAGTGATATTAATGTCTGAGCCAAAAAAACATGACTCATCAGTATTTAATATCACCTTATAACTGCCTTTAGCAGGCACGCCTAAAGTAAAATGTTGATAAGCAGTAGGGGTAAAATTAGCGACAACAACCATAAAATCGTCAGCACTTTTAGCATAACGAATAAAGCTAAATATACTTTGCTGATTGTTATTATTATCTATCCATGAAAAGCCTGTAGCACAGCTATCAAGCTCATAAAGTGCTGGGTGGGCTTGGTACACATGATTAAGGCGTTTAACCGTATCTTGAATACCTTGATGACTTTGATGCTCAAGCAAGTGCCAGTCTATTGAATGGTCATGATCCCACTCTTTTCGCTGTGCTATTTCGGCGCCCATAAACAGAAGTTTTTTTCCTGGATGCGCCCACATGAACGCATAATAAGCCCGTAAATTAGCAAACTGTTGCCAATCGTCACCAGGCATTTTGTTTAGAAGTGAACCTTTACCGTGGACTACTTCATCATGACTCAGTGGTAAAATGTAATTTTCACTAAAAGCATACACCATAGAAAATGTCATTTTATGATGGTGGTATTTCCTAAATAGTGAGTCTTGCTGCATGTAATGCAGGCTGTCGTTCATCCAGCCCATATTCCATTTGTAACCAAAGCCCAAACCATTATGCTCAACACTTTGTGTCACCCCAGGCCACGCCGTTGACTCCTCAGCAACCATCATAATACCGGGGTTATTTTTATAACTGCGTATGTTTACCTGTTTAAGGCACTCAATTGCCCCTAAGTTTTCTCTGCCACCGTAGCAATTAGCCACCCATTGCCCTTCTTTTCGGCTGTAATCAAGATACAACATAGATGCCACCGCATCTACTCGCAGTCCATCTATGCCAAATTGACTGAGCCAATACATTGCATTTGATATTAAAAAGCTTTTAACTTCAGGGCGATCGTAATTATAAATATAGGTATTCCAATCAGGGTGAAACCCTTGACGCATATCAGCATGTTCATATAAATGGGTGCCATCAAAACAATGTAACCCATGAGGGTCGCTTGGAAAGTGCCCCGGCACCCAATCCAGTAAAATACCGATATTGGCTTTATGGCATTGCTCAATTAAGTATTTAAAGCTGTTGTAATCACCAAAGCGGCTTGTAGGCGCAAACAAGCCTACCGGCTGATAACCCCAAGAACCATCAAACGGGTATTCACTGATAGGCATAAGTTGTAAATGCGTAAACCCCATTTTAACCACGTAACTTACAAGCTTATCTGCCAGCTCGCTGTAGCTTAAATAACGATTATGCTCAGCGCGTTGCCAAGAACCTAAGTGCACTTCATAAATACTAATAGCGGCATCAATATGATTACGCTTTTGCCTATTTTTGATCGCTTGTTCACTAAGCGTGATAGGGGTGGGTTTGTATTGTAAAATGCTTGCTGTACCTGGCGCTTGCTGCATTTTAAAAGCAAAGGGATCGGCTTTATCTAAAACTTCACCACTGAGTGTGGTGATAGCAAATTTGTAGCACATATCGGCGCACAGCCCCGGGATAAATAACTCCCATACTCCACTAGCCGGATGAAATCGCATAAAGTGACGATTGGACTGCCAAAAGTTAAATTCACCAATCACTGAAACGCTGGCAGCATTTGGCGCCCACACACAAAAACGAACACCGTCAACGCCCTGTTGAGTAATAAATTGCGCGCCTAAGTGCGCATAAGCATGCTCAAGACTCCCTTCATTGAACAAGTACATTGCTTGCTCATCAAGGGTACTACTAAAACTGTATTCATCGTAAATGGTAATATTATTGCTTTTATAGCTAACATGACATTGATACATACTGCTCGGCATGCTTGATAGCTCAGCTATAAATAAATCACTTTGTTTATAGCGCAATGCAGTAATTGTTTGATCACCAATTAACAATTCAACCTGCAGTGCTGCTGGCAAATACACTCGAATTTCTATGCCGCTTTGTGTACTGTGCGCTCCTAAAAAACTAAACGGGTCTTTAAAGCGTCCTGCTGCGAGCGCAGTAACTTGTGCGTCATAATCAGCCAAAGGCGCTGATTTCATATTTTTTATACTGCCCATTTACCCATTCCTCATTGAATGTATTGCAGTCAAAAGTGATGCATTATCAGTAAAAATATCCTCGCACGTATGTGTTAACACCCGTCTCCAATTGGGATATTCTTTATCTGTACCCGGAATGTTAACTGGGTAGCATTGTTTGTCTAAGTCATCAATTTGTAGGGCAAATAATCGCGATGGCGACTTTGCTAAACACAAAGCCAGCGCGCTATAAATCGCAAAAGCATCGGTGTTTAATGACATGTCAGAATGTGTGTCTTGTGCATTAATAAAATCAACTAACCGTTGTTGCTCTTGTTGACGTTGCTGCACTAGCTGCTGGTGTTTAGTGGCATCAATCAGCTGATACTGTTGTTTGAGGGTTAAATCACTATGCTGCCACCAGCCAACAAATGGCGGTACGTCATGATTGGCAATCATCAGCAGGCATTGTTCGCTAAGCTCATCACGATTAACAAATTCATCATTCTGTTGTTTTTCGAAATAAAATAAACTGTTTGAAAAAATTCCACTGCTCACCAGCGCTTCTTTTACTTCAGGTGGCACAACACCTAAATCTTCGCCTATCACGACAGCCTTATTTAGGTGAGATTCTATTTTCAAAATAGCTAACAAGTGCTCGAATGGATAGTAAACATAGCAACCATCTTGGCTGTTATTATTGTTAAAGCACCACCATAAACGTCTAATTGCCATAACATGATCAATGCGTAATCCACCCACAGCATTCATATTGGCGCGTATAAGTGAGCGGTAAAAGTAATAGTTATTGTCAGCAAGGCGCTGAGGATTTATTGCTGGCAAACCCCAATTTTGGCCACTTTCAGCCCAAGGATCCGGTGGAGCTCCTACAGTCGCATCTTGGCTAAACAGTTTCTGCTGATGTTTATATTCGCTGCCCTCTTTAGCACAGCCAACTGCTAAGTCGTTAATCAAACCAATCGCCATTCCTTGGTCGATACAATGTTGTTGGCACAGTATGAGTTGGCTATGTGCTTGCCATTGCAGGTAATGGTCGAATGTCGGTTCTGTGGTTTCTAGCATAGCAAGTACATCACGGTGCTGTTTACAAAAGGCTGTAAACTCGTCTTGCCGTGCTTGACTACCCTGTTGTTGAAAATGCACAAAAAGCAGTTTAAAGGCATTATATTTCTGCTCAGTAACCGTTTTATAATTGATAAAGGTTATATCTTGCTCACTGTGCGACGTTAAACAACAAGAAGATAAGTAATCATCTAAAGCGGGATTGTTAATACTATCGGGCGATAAGTTAATTGCTATATACAATGGATTGAGTAACGCGCGGTTACTGGGGTTATAGGGACTAGCGCACTCTGGGTTATCTGCAAATAATAAGTGCAGAGGATTAAGTAAAATATAATCCATTTTTTGTTTTGCACATAACGTGGTTAATTCAAGTAAATCATTAAAATCACCAATTCCCATTCCGGCTTGGTTTTTTAATGTATATAACTGAATTGATAAGCCAAGGCGTTTACTATCGGCAATTTGATACACCTTTTCCGGGATAGACCAAATTTGTGTAGTTGCCGATTGCGCTCCCATACTCAGCAAAGCATCATAATAACCCGTAGGTAAATGGGTAAGTGGCAACGCTATTTCAATATAACGGCAGTCATTTAAAAAATACTCGCCTAATGGCGCATAGTCAGCAATTTGTTCAAATTGTAGCTTAATATTTAATGCAGGTATGTTAAGCGTAATTTTATGGTGCGCGTCGGTTTCTTTAATACGTACTTTAAGCACATTGCTAGGCTGCTTTACTAAGCTAACAGCCGGTGCAAGCGTTAACCAAGTGGCTGCATCTAATTGGTAATTTAACTTATCTATTTGCGCTGCATCACTGGTGTCAACGCCACAACACTGCAAGGCTAACTTGCGCGTTTGTTCGCTAAAAACAACGTGTTCACCAGTGTACTTAGTGTATTCATAGCCTATTCCATGCAAATAAAATAATTGCGATAGTGCGTCCATTCACCAACCTTAATTAATGCGTTGTGTATTTACTATACTGTTCTCTGAACCAAAATTATTAGCCCGATAACCATCAGCCTGGTGGTCGTTATCCCACTGCTTACCATTAATCAAATAACGAAAGTGAAACTCTTTATCAACAGGCAAACGCTGTTTACACTTAAACACACCCAACTTTTTGTTCAGTTTCATTGGCACTGGCTGCCAATCATTAAACTCCCCAAGTAAACAGACATCATCAGCATCAGGATGAGAAAATTCAAACGTGACTTCTGCTTCGTTTTTTGTCTTAAAAAAGCGTTTATTCAACATAATAGGCTCCAACTAAACCGTAAGGGTTATTCATCTTTGCCACAGGCCAAACAGCTTAAATAGGCGATGTGGAATCCATTCATTCACATAAAAACAAGCTTAAAGTTAAACAAAACTTTATTTACGCATTATTACAGTGCGTTATTTATTTTACCGCACTAGGTTGGTGCAGTTTTCAACCATTTTAAACAGGTTTTTAGGTAAGCTCTTTAACTGAGCAATTTTTAAACCAACTACACCCGATTAAATTTCTTTTACAACAATTCACACATAATCGTTTTTATTACCACATTGAGGTTAAAAAACCTTTAGCTTAACAACATCATCAGCGATAATAATTATCTACCTAGCCAATGCCGATAAATATTTAAAAACTATGATTAAAAAAAGCATTCTTATTACCTCTGTTATTGTTTTTCTCACTACCATTGCTGTTGTTGGTAGTTCAATTTATACACTATATAGTAAAAAGCTTGTCTCTGTAGACCCAAAGTTAAAAGAAATTTCCGGCATTGAGTTTGATAAATATAAACGTCTGTGGGCTATTAATGACAGTGGTGACGAACCTAAGCTATATAGACTCAATGACGATGGCTCTATCGCTAAAGAGATTTTAGTCAGCAACGCAAAAAACATTGATTGGGAGGACATGACACAAAATAACTTTGGTCATTTTTTCTTGGGTGACTTTGGTAATAATAAAAATGAACGTAAGTGGCTAACCATTTATAAAATAGAAAACCCGATTGATATTAAAACAAATACCACTGAAGCCGAGATAATTAAATTTACCTACCCAGAATTAGACGGCAGTCCAATACAACCTGATCAACGCAATTATGACTTAGAAGCTTTTGTCGCTTTTGGCCGGCACTTATATTTATTTACTAAAAACCGAACTGAACCTTTTGATGGTATTACCAATGTTTACAAAGTAGGCGATCATGCAGCAAATTTTGACGCCCAGCTAATTGACTCATTTAGAACCTGCACCACCATGGAAAAGTTATGCTGGATCACCTCTGCAGCACTCAGCCCAGATAGAAAAAAACTTGCGCTACTAGACTCAACCAGCATTTGGCTGTTTGAAAATTTTAAAGGGGATAAGTTTTTCTCTGGTGATGTGTCTAAAATTGATCTTGGTATTGTGACCCAAAAAGAAGCGATCACGTTTTATGATGATAATACAATTGCCTTTACCGATGAGGAATTTAAAGGCATTGGCGGTAATGTTTATTTTTTAAAGCTCGATCAAGTTACTAAGGTAAAGGTACAGCGAAGCCACGCACAAGCCCAGTAGGTTAAAATAAATCTATTTCTGAATCGTTTTCTTGTACGTTGATTAGCTGTTCAGCGATTAAATCTTCGTATACACAAAACTTATCTCGGCCATTATTTTTAGCGTAATAGAGTGCTTTGTCGGCACTTTCTATTACAGTGATTGGGAAATCATAAGGGCTAATACGTGCTAAACCAGCACTGATCGTCATGTTTTCAACAAAAGGAAACGAAGTATTTCTGACGAGTTGTAAAAATTCTGCCATTTTATTACATATGGAATCTGCATCAGTGGGCTCAAAAACAATCACAAATTCTTCACCACCAAAGCGAAAAATTAAATCGGTTGAACGAAAAAAGTGACGCATTTTTTGCGCTAATATCAGCAGTACTTCATCACCGCAAATATGACCATACTTGTCGTTTATATTTTTAAAATGATCAATATCTAAAATAGCTAACCAAGATGTAGATGCGTATTTTTGTTGCCTTTTACCCTCATCTCGAGATGAACTGTGGACTTTTAATACTTGTTTTTCAATCAGTTGTTTTATTTTTTTCTCAAAAGTTTGTCTATTTAATAGTCCTGTTAATTTATCTCTTTCGTTTTCATGAAGAATCACTAAATAATTTTCAAAAATACGACAAAAAGCATTTAACATCACCTGGGCTGGACTATCTAGGCTGTTTGAAACCACAGAAATTGCGGCGACTGTTTTCTCTTGGCGGGTAATGGGTAACCAACGGCGTTCGATGCCATCTGTTGATTGCACCGTGATAATGCAAGCAGAACGTAAGCAGGATAAAAGCTCATCCTCGGGGTGTGCAACAATTTGTCGTTGTACCCACTCAAATTGCTTTTCACCAGTCACTTTCAAACAAAGGCTTTGTTCAATGGTAAGTTGACCCTGAACTTCTATGTCTTTATAAACTGAAACTTCTTTACACCCAATAAACTCTTGGATGGTCGATATCAAGCTGTATTCAAGTGAGTCTACGTCTCTGTTTTTTGTTATTTTGATAACTGAGTTTAGTAAATTTTCTTGCATTGTACTCCCTAAAGCAAACTGGGCATTAACAACTTATAAATTCAGCATAGACCACAGGGTATAATATGCTAATTAAAATATTGAAATACCAATGTCACCCAGTCAAATAGGGAGTTTCGGGCAAAATTTGAACAAAATATAACTTAGCTATTCGTCATGCAATTTATAAATTTTTCAGATACGAGCGTTATGGCAACCTTATCAGTGTACATAGCCTGACTATTTTTTGTAATAAAGTCAGCACATTGCGCTTGTGATTGTTTGAATTTTTGCTTACATGAGTTTACTGACTCACCAATAACTTCTTGATAAATACTTTCATCACATAAGCTATTGGCAAACTGACTCGCGCCAGTAATAATCTCATCAATATTGACGGGTGAGGATTCTAGTTTAAAAAATATGTCGCTGTAAGTTTCAACCGTTATGTTATCGCTTGAGTCAAATAAAGTGGCCTTTGCACTTAAATATGAGCCACCTATTATTAATAGGGCTGCAGCAGCTAGTGTTGTATATTTCATAACATTTCCTTGTAATGTTTTTGAGCTGTTTTGCCAAAACGTCCTGTTTCTCACATTGTAATCAACTAGTGTTCTTGCAAGTAATAACTATACTTATCAGGTTTGTTCAGTATTGGAGGATTGTGGCAAATGCAGGGGCGAAAAGCCTATTGATTTGGTCAAAAACAATCCTTGTTTCTAATAACGGGGAGATTACAATTAAGTGAGCCTAAATGCAAATAATTAATACTCACTGAATGGTTAGAAATAAATCTAATTAACGCTTAAATTTGGTTTCTAAAATAACCGATGAACGAGTGCGCTCTACCCCATCTAAATTACCTATATCGTCTAATAAGTGGCTTAACTGCTCGAGATTTTGAGCTTCGACAATGGCAATTAAATCAAATTCACCGCTAATTGCATACAACTGAGATATGGCATCTATTTGTTTTAACTCTACGTTGGTTTTAGTCGTTAGCTTTTGTTTGACCTTTATTGAGACATGTGCAGAAACTAAGCTATTTAAAAAATCATCTCCAAAGTCAACGTTATACCCTTTAATCACCCCGCTTTGCTCCAACTTAAGCATGCGACTTTGCACTGTTGAACGGGATAAATTTAAATGCCTTGCAAGGTCAGAAATACTTGCTCTAGCGTTCGTTTTTAATACTGATAGTAGCTTTTTATCTTGGGGAGTTATCATAATGCTAATAAGGTTCGTTATTTTGACTATTATTCTAATCATTTTTCACAAAATAGCACTGCAAATTTAATCCATAACCTTTGATAATGACATTTTTAATAAGTATGAACGCATTGTATTGCTGAATAAGCCTGAGCTTATCGTTATTTTTCAGCAACGTATTTTTTATGTGATTAATTTAGGTGTAAAAATGCAAGTAACCAGAGATTTATTTAACGACGTAATGGTCCCTAATTACAACCCATCTGCAGTTATTCCCGTTCGTGGTGAAGGCTCACGCGTGTGGGATCAAAATAACAACGAATTTATCGATTTTGCCGGTGGTATTGCGGTTAATTGTTTAGGTCATTGTCACCCTGCATTAGTGGGCGCACTAAAAGAGCAAGGCGAAAAAATTTGGCACTTAGCAAATGTAATGACCAATGAGCCAGCACTTCGCTTAGCTAAGAAAATGGTTGATGCTACCTTTGCAGAAAAAGTTTACTTTGCAAACTCAGGAGCTGAAGCAAACGAAGCGGCTTTAAAGCTAGCGCGTCGCTTTGCCTTGGAAAAATTTGGTGCTGAAAAGTCTAAGATCATCGCTTTTAATAAAGGCTTTCATGGCCGTACTTTTTTCACTGTAACTGTAGGTGGCCAAGCCGCTTATTCTGATGGTTTTGGGCCAAAGCCTGCTGATATTGTTCATTGTGACTACAATGATATTGCTGCCTTTGAAGCCTTAATTGGCGATGATACTTGTGCAGTAATGATGGAGCCATTACAAGGTGAAGGCGGTATTGTGCCACCAACCAATGAGTTTGCACAAAAAGTACGTGAGCTGTGTACTAAACACAACGCACTGCTTATTTTTGATGAAGTGCAAACGGGTGTTGGCCGTACAGGTCACTTATACGCATACGAAGGCCTAGATGTTATTCCTGACATTTTAACCACGGCTAAAGCATTAGGTGGCGGTTTCCCAATTGGCGCTATGATCACGACTACTGAAATTGCAGCACACCTAAAAATAGGGACTCATGGTTCTACCTACGGTGGTAACCCATTGGCATGTGCTGTTGCAGAAGCTGCATTTGATACAGTAAATACCCCTGCGGTTTTAAATGGCGTAAAAGAACGTGAACAAATGTTCCGTGATGGTCTAAATGCCATTAACGAAAAATACCATGTATTTAGTGAAATCCGTGGTAAAGGCTTACTTATTGGTGCTGCATTAAATGAAAAATTTGAAGGCCGTGCTCGCGACTTTTTAGTTGCAAGTGCTAATAACGGTTTAATGAATTTAGTAGCCGGAATGAACGTTATCCGCTTTACACCTTCATTAGTGATCCCATTTGAGGATATTAAGGAAGGCTTAGCTCGCTTTGAAAAAGCAGTAAGCGAAGTTGTAAACGGTTAATCACTAAGTAAAACATATAAAGCCCTGAGATAAATGTTTACCTCAGGGCTTTATTGGAGCAAGTAGTTAATGCAAGTATTACGTCCTATTACTGTCAATGATTTTGCAGCACTTAAAGAGATTGCCATTGAATCAGGCCATGGTTTCACCTCTTTACCTGTCGATGATGGACAACTACAAGAAAAAATAGACCGTGCACAAAACAGCTTTACTAAAAATGTAAATAAGCCTATCGATGAAAGCTATTTATTTGTTTTAGAAGACAGTGACACTGGCAAAGTAATTGGTACTACCGCCATAGAAGCGGCCGTCGGTTTGTCTGTGCCTTTGTATCACTACCATTTAGGTAAAACTGTCCATCATTCACCCACCTTAAACGTTTACAATACCGTTGATATTTTAAGTATGTGTAACGACTACACAGGCTGCTCAGAAATATGTACTTTATTTTTACGTGAAGACAGCAGAAAAGGCTTAACAGGGCGGTTTTTATCACGTTCACGCTTTTTATTTATGGCACAACATAGTGAACGCTTTGCCGACACTGTAATTGCTGAAATGCGTGGCGTGAGTGATGAACAGGGGCACTCTCCATTTTGGCAATGGTTACAAGAACACTTTTTTAGTATTGAATTTCCACAAGCTGATCACTTAGTTGGTTTAGGCGATAAAGTATTTATTAGCGAGCTTATGCCTAAATACCCTATCTATGTAAACTTGCTAAGTAAAAAAGCACAAGCGGTGATTGGTCATGTTCATGATAAAACCAAGCCTGCACTTAAGTTGCTTGAAAAAGAAGGGTTTGAACATCGTGGCTACGTTGATTTATTTGACGCAGGTCCCACGGTAGAGGCAAAGCTCGGTAATATTCGCAGTATTCGTGATTCACAAGTGTGCCCAATTACCATTGGTGAACTTGAACATATTAATGAGCAAAGCTCAGATACCCTTGCTATTTGTAATCAAGGGGTTAGCGACTTTAGAGCCACGTTCACTAAACACGCTCATTATAATCAAGCAAAGCACACCTTAGTTATCAGCCAAGAAGTAGCTGATGCACTTCATTTAAATCAAGGAGATGCAGCGCGATTTTTCCGCCTGTAACACTATTTATGAACACACAACTAATTAATAACCAATGGCACGCAGGCCAAGGCCCTGCTTTTAATTCTGTTAATCCAAGCAATGGCGAAGTTGTTTGGCAAGGTAATGGTGCCAGCCCCGAACAAGTTAGCAGTGCTATTGAAGCGGCAAGAGCCGCGCAAATTCAATGGGCAGATATGCCAATTGAACAACGTATTACCATTTTAGAAAACTTTGTTGCCCAATTAAAAGAACACAGCGAAGAATTTGCTAGCATTATTGCTCGTGAAACAGGTAAACCACTATGGGAAACGCGCACAGAAGTCGGTGCGATGACAGGCAAAGTTGCTATTGCTATCCGTGCTTACAATGAGCGAACTGGCACAACCGAAAACCCAATGCCTGGCGCAAAAGCCTTTATTCGCCACAAACCACATGGTGTAGTGGCTATTTTTGGCCCATATAATTTCCCTGGGCATTTACCAAACGGTCATATAGTCCCTGCTATTTTAGCGGGTAATACCGTGGTGTTTAAACCATCAGAACTAACTCCTCACGTAGCACAGTTTACTTTAGAGCTGTGGCTAAAAGCAGGCTTACCTGCTGGGGTTATAAACCTTGTTCAAGGTGAACTAGAAACAGGTAAAGCACTTGCCTCACATCAAGATATCGATGGCTTATTTTTTACTGGTAGCTCAAACACAGGGCATTTATTACATAAACAATTTGCAGGCCATCCAGGTAAAATCTTAGCGCTTGAAATGGGCGGTAATAACCCGCTAGTGGTTAAAGATGTTGCTGATGTGAGCGCAGCCGTTCACGATATTATTCAATCAGGCTTTATTACTTCGGGTCAGCGTTGTACTTGTGCACGTCGATTATTTATTGAAAAATCAGCCAATGGCGATGCTATTTTAGAAAAGCTGATCAGCGCAACCAAAAATATCCTTGTAGATGATAGCTTTGCTGACGATCAACCATTTATGGGTGCCATGATCAGTGAAAAAGCCGCCTTAGGCATGGTTGCAGCGCAAGCTGACCTAGTTAAACAAGGTGCTGAGGTACTCGTTGAGCTTAAACAATTAAAACCAGGCACTGGCTTTGTCAGCCCAGGTATTATTGATGTCACTAAAATCGATGAAATTGCCGATGAAGAACACTTTGGCCCGCTAATTAAAGTATATCGTTACACTGACTTTGATAGCGCTATAGCAGAGGCGAATAACACCAGCTTTGGTTTATCTGCAGGTTTACTTGCAGACAGCGAAGATGATTACAGCCACTTTTTAAAACGTATTCGTGCCGGTATTGTTAACTGGAACCGCCCTATTACAGGCGCATCAAGCGCAGCGCCATTTGGCGGCATAGGTGCCAGTGGTAACCACAGAGCTAGTGCATACTATGCTGCTGATTACTGCGCATACCCAGTGGCCTCAGTAGAGTCAGAAAAAGTTAACTTACCGCAAACCCTCGCGCCGGGCTTAATTATTGAATAACAATTTTAGAAAATTTAAGGATTTACCATGCATACTGATGTAAACACATTATTTGATAACTTATGGCAAAACTACCTAACAGTAACGCCATCAGCTGATAAAATTCATGACTTATTAGGCTCAACGCAAAAAGACGACATTATTAACGACCATATTGCACTGCGTACTTTTAACATAGAAAAAGTAGGCCTTGAAAAACTAGCTGCGCACTTTTTAGCTATTGGTTATAAAGAATGTGGTGAATATCACTTTGAAGCAAAAAAACTCTACGCCAAGCATTATGAGCATAGCGATCCGACACAGCCAAAAGTGTTTATTTCTGAATTATTAGTTGAAAAATGTTCGCCTGAGCTACAAGCAATCGTTACGGATATGGTGGCACAAATTGACGAAAGCGCTGTGACTGCCGATAATTTTTTATATTCAGGCACACATTGGCAAGTAAGCACTGATACTTACAAAAAGTTATTAGCTGAGAGCGAATATGCAGCGTGGATGTCTGCGTGGGGTTACCGTGCAAATCATTTTACTGTGAACATTAATACCTTAGCTAAATTTGATAACATCCATGATGTAAACCAAGCTCTTAAAGATGCCGGTTTTGCACTTAATACCTCAGGAGGCGAAGTAAAAGGCTCACCAGAAGTGCTATTAGAGCAATCATCAACATTAGCTGATGAATACGCTGTGACCTTTAGCGATGGCGATATGCGCATTCCTAGCTGTTTTTACGAGTTTGCTATTCGTTATCCAAAACCTGATGGTGAAATTTACACTGGATTTGTTGCAGCCTCTGCAGATAAAATTTTCGAGAGCACCAACGCACGTTAACTGTGTTGTGCTAAATTAAAAAAAGCCCATTTTTGGGCTTTTTTTGTTTCTGAGAAAAAGCTCACTTATAAATCATAAAAACAACGGCTTGTAGTCGTTTTCTAATTGTTCAAATGACAAATTACCAATAAAACGACCAAAGCTCAGCCACGTAGCAAGTCCTCTTAAATCTTTAAAATGAGGCGGCACAAATTGTGGGTTTTCAATCACACCTAAATCATGTAGTTGCGATATTAACCTAAAATCATCAATTGATATTTTACCCACCAGCAATAGCGGTAATTGGTCAATTCTGCCAAGCTGTATCGCCACCCGAATTAAGTTATAAACCAATACAAAGCCTTTTATATAAGCAATGTCTTTAGTAAACGGTAAGCCGGTTGCGGTGCTACCTCTAAATACACGCTGTGCAAGGGTGTAGCTGTCGTCTTTTGATAACCCTTGTGCTACATAATCTCGGTATATATCTACAAACTCAGCACCATCAATCACTTTGGTGACCGCTTGAATACGGTTTACTAATTTTGATAAGCGACGTGGTGTTGATTTAAGAGTGATTATTTCGGTCAGTACTGCAAGCCCTTCTTGGGTAACGGTAGAGCTTGGCGTGCCTTTACTCAAGCAAGTTAAATAAGGTTGCGCTAAGCCATTTTGAGTGGTGCCTACATGGATCCAGCCCTCGTGCACCTCTAAAATATCTAATTCGCGCTGAGAAAACTTAACATCTTGATTAAGCTTTATATTGTTAGCTCCTGCTGCCGCATCACTGACAATTCCATCACTAAGCATTACTTCGACATTAATCCCTTGCATACTGGCATTGACCTGCTCAGACAAAATACGCACCGCATCACTGGCATCAATATTTTTAGGATCTTCAGGCAAAATGTTCGCATCAAGCAAACTTTTTAATGGCTGCTCAAGCATATTAGCAAGCTCAGATAACGATGGCTCACCAGCATGAAAAAGGTCTTTTGGATGCCCAAAAAGCTCTACCGACAAGTCATGAAATTCGGCAGTACCTCGGTACTCCAGCATATTAAGCACTGTTTTATATTCGCTACACATTTTACCCATATATTGAGTTATTGGGTTTAATTGCCCCAACTGATTAATAATATTTCGGTGCAGTGTTGAAAATGCTTGGCGCAACTCACTAGGCACAAACCCTAAATCTCGCTGTTGGTAGTAAGCACGGTCTATTAAAGGATTTTTTTGGCATTTTTGCCTAAAAAATTCTTCTTTAGTCTGTTTATCCCAATTAATTGCATCGAGAATTCTAATGGGGGTTTGCAGCGCAATGAGTTGGTCGGATAATTCACGAGTTTTTAAAAGTAACGCCTTGTCTATCATGGTAAAAGCTCAACATAGAGTGAGCTCTGAGCATAATTTATAAATTAAAAATAGCAAAGCAATATCACACATTCTTGACTATTGTTTTTATGATGATCGACCCGCATATCTATAGCGTATGAAAGAGTAAATAAAGGTGCAGACAATGAAAAATGAAATCGACAACAAACAGATTCTAGCGGTTTACGAACGTATCCAGCAACGAGGTGAAACCACAGAAGAAGGTAAGCTTTATCAGGGAGTCACTGCATTTTCTGATATTGACGGCTATACCGTTTACTTACAAGGCAGTGGGGTGTTATTACGCTTTGGATTTCATAATACCTACCATTTAGATTACGAACATGACAAACACAAAGACGACTTTTTGAAGAAACTTTACAACATAGCTAACGAAGAGTAATGCGACCAACAAATAGACGAAATAGACCAACTAGTTCGCGCAATTTGCAGTTTATTCACCAAGTTATTGCGCAATTAAAAGCTGAGCCTGAAAGGCTGCAACTGATAAAAAATAATCTTGCTTATTACCGCAAACAAACACACTTAAAGCGCGGTTTTTTGCTTGCGATTGAACGTTTTGATTGGGTGTTTGAAGCTACTGATAACATCGACGAAATTTGTGAGCAGATCATGGCCGATGACTATATTGGCAATCGCTTAAGACGTTATCCCTTATTATTTAAAGGTGTTGTTGAAAGCTAAACAGCGCCTTATTTTCCCCCTACTTCGCGTTAACATTTGTTTAATTTACCTCCCATATTTCTCTTTGAAACCTGATTTTGATCGCAACAACATATCTATTCCCTTTACCTTTATATAAATGCCCTGCTGGTAAAAAATACAATTAGTACTCTAATAGTTATCGCACTAACAAATAAATCACTAAAAGTTTCACTCACCTCGTAAAGAATTGATTACACTATAAAGAACAACACCAATAAAACATACAAACTATTGTTATTTAAGGACTTTAAACAAGGTCTTGAGTTGTTAATTTTGCATCATTTCATACTCATTTTGTTAATTATTTATCCATACTTTACTCTCTTACCATTTACACAAGCCTTGAATTGTTAGAGCTATTACCTTAAGCTTATCTTTATTGAACGATCAATTAATAAAAATTATGCCTAAAGTTGGAATGGAACCTGTAAGGCGTCAGCAGCTAATTGACGCGACTATAGAGTCAGTTGCTCAAAAAGGATTACAGGCGACTACTATCAATAGTATTAGTAAAAACGCTGGAATGTCATCAGGCATAATTAGCCATTACTTTGGTGGGAAACAGGGGCTAATTGAAGCAACTGTGCGTTACTTACTCTCGAACTTGAAAGACGACTTAATTAGTAAGGTTAATGAAAATACCACAGCAACTCAAAGGTTAATGTTTATTGTTGAATCAAACTTTGCGCTAGTACAACAACGAAAAGACACCACTCGGACGTGGTTAAGTTTTTGGGCGCAATCAATGCACGATAAGGAACTTCATCGTTTACAAAATGTAAACAGTAAACGCTTGCAAAGCAATTTAACCGTTTCATTTAAGCAATTAATGCCTTTAGCGCAAGCAACCCTCGCGGCTGAATTAACCGCAGCAATGATTGATGGCTTATGGCTTCGTGCCGTATTAAGCCAATCAGACGAAAATCAGTTTAAACACAGTGAATCACTAGCTAAAAACTACGTGCATTCACTTATCAAGCAATATGGAGCCTAACGTGACTACACCTATCTATCAAAACTTTATCAACGGCCAATTCCTTGCAAATAAAAGCGGCGAAACATTTGATGTAGTAAATCCTGCAACCGGCCAGGTAATTTATGCCGTTGAAGTCGCTGACCAGCATGTTCAAAACGCAGCGATAGAAAGTGCAAAACAAGGCTTTAAAGTTTGGTCAGCGATGACCCCTATTGAGCGCAGCCGTATTTTACTAAACGCCGTTGCTATTTTACGCGAGCGCAATGATGAGCTTGCACTGGTTGAAGTGCTCGATACTGGTAAACCAATGCAAGAAGCTAACTGCGTAGATGTTGAAACAGGCGCAGATGTAATTGAATATTTTGCAGGTCTTGCCCCTGCACAAGTTGGTCAACAACAAATGGTTGGCGATGACTTTTACTACACACGCAAAGAACCTTTAGGTATTTGTGCCGGTATTGGTGCATGGAACTACCCATTACAAATTGCATGTTGGAAATCAGGCCCAGCCCTCGCAGCGGGTAATGCATTTATTTTTAAGCCGTCTGAAGAAACGCCGCTTGGTGCAATTAAATTAGCCGAGGTGTTTATTGAAGCAGGCGTCCCTGCTGGCGTATTTAATGTAGTTCAAGGCGCCGGTGAAGTAGGCCAATGGCTTACTGCACATCAAGATATTGAAAAAGTATCATTTACTGGTGAAGTAGGTACCGGTAAAAAAGTAGTCGCCAGTGCTGCAGGCACATTAAAAGATGTGACTATGGAACTAGGTGGTAAATCGCCATTATTAGTATTTGATGACGCCAACATTGAGCAAGCAGTAAGTGCTGCCATGCTAGGTAACTTTTATACCCAAGGTGAAATTTGTACGAACTGCACTCGTATTTATGTTCACAAGAATGTGTATCAACAATTTATTGATGAACTTAAAACACGTACCGAAAACAATATTATTGCCGGTGACCCGCAAGATTTAAATACTAACTTTGGCGCGCTTATTTCTAAGAAGCATCAAGATTTAGTGATGAGTTACATCGACAAAGGCCTTAAAGAAGGTGCAACATTATTAACGGGTGGTTCAACGCTTTCTCCAGCATCTGCACCAAATGGCTATTTTGTAGCGCCGACAGTGTTTGTTGATTGCAACGATGAAATGACCATCGTTAAAGAAGAAATTTTTGGCCCAGTAATGAGCGTTTTAGTATTTGATGATGAAAATGATGTAATTGCACGTGCTAACGGCACTCACTTAGGTTTAGCTGCAGGCGTTTTCACTAGCGATATTAAACGCGCTCATCGCGTAATTCATCAACTTCAAGCCGGTATTTGTTGGATTAATGCTTACGGTAACTCGCCAGCAGAAATGCCAGTGGGTGGCTATAAGCAATCGGGTATTGGTCGTGAAAATGGTATAGAAACACTTGATCATTACACGCAAACTAAGTCTGTTTATGTTGGTATGGCCGACATAGAAAGCCCGTTTTAAGGAATCATTATGAACCACTCTTTTGATTATATTATTGTAGGCGCGGGCTCAGCTGGATGTGTGTTAGCAAATCGCTTGTCTGAAGATTCAAGTAACAAGGTATTGTTACTTGAAACCGGCGGCAGCGATAAAAGCATCTTTATAAAAATGCCTACCGCATTGTCTATTCCAATGAATACCGATAAGTTTGCGTGGCAATTTCATACGCAACCAGAGCCACACTTAGATAACCGTGAAATGCATTGCCCTCGCGGTAAAGTCCTTGGCGGCTCATCTTCGATTAATGGCATGGTGTATGTACGTGGCCATGCTAAAGATTTTGACGAATGGCAACAACACGGCGCT
The DNA here is from genome assembly GCF_000238275.3 of Pseudoalteromonas undina. NCBI lineage: Bacteria > Pseudomonadati > Pseudomonadota > Gammaproteobacteria > Alteromonadales > Pseudoalteromonadaceae > Pseudoalteromonas > Pseudoalteromonas undina. The sequence goes on along the minus strand of NZ_AHCF03000004.1, from coordinate 611,304 downwards.
AACGGCTGGGATTACCAAGCGTGTTTACCGTATTTTAAAAAGGCAGAAAGCTTTTACCTAGGTGAAAATACTCATCGTGGTGGTAAAGGACCGCTAGGTGTTAATAACGGCAATAACATGGAAAACCCGTTATACACTGCATTTATTGAAGCGGGTGCAGAGGCTGGTTACTCAACCACAAATGACTACAATAGTGCTCAACAAGAAGGCTTTGGCCCTATGCACATGACTGTTAAAAACGGTGTGCGTAGCTCTGCTTCTCGCGAGTACTTAGACCCAATTAAGCATCGTAGCAACTTAACAATCGTTACCGGTGCACTTGCTCAGCGCGTTATTTTAGACGGTAAAAAAGCAACTGGTGTTGAATACAAACTCAATGGCGCAGTTAAAACAGCGCAAGCAAGTAAAGAGGTTATTTTAAGTGCGGGCTCTATCGGATCACCTCACCTGTTACAATTGTCAGGTATTGGTGATAAGCAAGCACTTGAAAATGCAGGTGTTGAAGTAAAGCATCACTTACCAGGTGTAGGTCAAAACTTGCAAGATCATTTAGAGTTTTACTTTCAATATAAATGTAATCAACCCATTACCTTAAACGGTAAATTAGGTTTATTTTCTAAAGGCTTGATTGGTGCAAAATGGCTGCTTACCCGTAAAGGTTTAGGTTCAACTAATCACTTTGAATCATGTGCGTTTATTCGCTCAAAGCCAGGTGTTGAATGGCCAGATATTCAGTATCACTTTTTACCGGCAGCAATGCGTTACGATGGACGCAGTGCTTTTGCAGGGCATGGTTTTCAAGTGCATGTAGGTCATAACAAGCCTAAGAGCCGAGGCAGTGTCACTATTGCATCAGCTGATCCAACACAGCCACCTAAAATTGTATTTAACTACCTAGAGCATCAAGATGATATTGAAGGCTTTAGAGCGTGCGTACGATTGACGCGTGAAATCATTGAACAACCTGCCTTTGACAATTTCCGTGGTGAAGAAATTCAACCAGGGCAACAAGTTCAAACTGATGAGCAAATTGATGCCTTTGTACGCCAAGCAGTAGAAAGTGCTTACCACCCCTCTTGCTCTTGTAAAATGGGTGAAGACGCCATGGCGGTGGTTAATTCAAACACTCAAGTGCATGGCATGCAAAGCTTGCGTGTGGTTGACTCGTCAATTTTTCCAACAATACCTAACGGTAATTTAAATGCGCCTACCATTATGGTTGCCGAAAAAGCCGCTGATATTATTTTAGGAAATAAGCCCTTAGCTCATACAGGAGTTGATGTTGTGAATGCCACTGATTGGCAAACTACACAACGAAATAAAACCCTTTAATTTAGCCTGCCATAAAGGCCACTCTTTTAAGCAAAATGCTTTAAGGAGTGCCTTTATGCGCCTTGCAGTGGCTCACAAGCATAAATAGGTTATGTCTGTGTTAATGCAAGCACAATAAAAAACGGAGTATATATGTGTTACTTTTATTCATTCTGGGAGGGCGATAATGACTATTTGGCTTAATGCTGGCATTATTTTCACCTTACTTGCGATTGTTGCTATTTTAATTAAATGGGGCAATGTACGCGTAGTAGGCGTCACACCAGTGAGAACATTCACCTTTATAGCAATCCTGTTTACCTCGGGCCTAGACGTTGGCCTCATTATGTTTCCTTTAACCGAATTTGCCGGTTATGCAGACATAAAAGCAAGCCCAGAATATGCATTTGCCAACCCTCTCTCTATTGAGTTTGGTTATTGGGGATTTTTAATTTGGGGATTTTATTTTCTTACGTGCTTTTATTTCTGTGTAATAGAACCCAAAGTAAAATTTTTTGAAATTCCATGGGTTAAATTTTTAAACAACGTAGTTATCATTGGTACTTGTGCGTTTACCGCTTACTTACTATTGAGCAACCTACCGTGGTATTTACCTGAACTCGGAGACGGCTCAAATGTTATTCCTGAGTTTTACTTAATCGTGCTTGCCGCTATCTGTTTTGCGGTGTATTCAAGCACCGATATTAAATATGTTCGCTTTTTAAGTATTGCTACTACTTGGTTGTTTATCGCGTTAATTGGTTTTATGTGGGCTGATGCCTTCTTATTTGGCGATAGCGAACTCTCTGCATTTACTAAAAACATTGGATTAATTGGTAATTACTTTGCCAATATCAATGAGTTTGTATTACCACTGAATGATTACCATGAGTTTTACCTATTTTGGTGGTTTGCGTGGAGTATCATGATTGGCCAGTTTACATCACGTTTTGTGGGTGGTTTAAAAACATACCAAGTACTCGGCGCTATGTTAATTTTTCCGTCAATACCAATCGCTATCTGGTTCAGTGTGTTATATCACTACCACGAAGCGGGCATTCCAACTGCAGGCATTAAAAACTTTGCCATGGTGTTTGTAGGTATTGTGTTTGTTATTAACTCGCTTGATTCACTGATCCGTCTATACACAGATAATTTAAACTTAACTGTAAAACGCTTTGGTAAATTTAAGTATATTGCCATGAATGTCGTCGCTTTATCATTATTAACACTGTTATTTAAACTTGAGTTTTTGCAAATTCAATGGGTTGGTGCTTTAGTTATAGGGTTATTCTTTATTTGCATTGGTTTTATTGCCTACAGCAAACTTAAAACAGTCAGCAATATCGAAGGATCGCCTAAAGCGAATAAAATTGATTACACAAAAATAGAAACTATCAGCTAGGAAATCACATGAACAATAAATTAAAACAATTTTTTATCGCTTTACCATTAACTGTTTTATCAACAACAGCAGCAGCTAACTGGTCAACAACAATTACTGCTGCATCTGATTACACCTTTAATGGTGTTACTCAAACAGATAACGATCCAGCGCTACAAGCAAGTCTTGACTATGCGTACGATAACGGTGTTTATGCAGGTGTATGGGCATCAAACGTAGATTTTGGTGATGAAACCGACTTCGAACTAGATGCATATGTAGGCCGATACATTCAGTTAAACCAACAAGTAAGCCTTGATTACGGTATTGCTTATTACACTTACCAAGGTAATAACAGCGATGGTAACTACGCAGAAGCGTATACTAAATTTGGTTACGCCAGTGACTACGGTCAAACAGAGCTTAACTTTTGGTACAGCTGGGATTACTTTGGCTACGATACTGGCCATGTGATTTCGATGATTGCGCACACTTTCGAGCTTGCACCAAATCATGCAATTCGTGCCAGCTTTGATATTTCAAACTCACTCGATGGCAACAAATTTCAGTGGGATGAAGCTAAGGGCGACAAATCGTATCATCATTACCGCTTAGCTTACCAAACAAGCTATGAAGGGTTTGGTATTGAAGTAGCTGCTGAGAATACCAGCTTGGACTACGATTACGCAGATGAGCGAATTGTACTTGCTATCTCACGTACTTTTGACTTGTAATAGTTAGCTTTTGCTTTCTATAAAAAACACGCTACTGGTTAGCGTGTTTTTTATTGCCTAGCAAAATCTTGCTTTTATAGTATTTATAGCGTTATAACTGCCACGCATAACTGACTTTAGTAAAGAAAGTACGTTGGTCTCGCTCAATGCTTTTTAACGAGTCATCCTGATAGCCTTTATCTGAATAACCTAAATAAAATAGCGTTTGTGCGTTAATTTTGTATGAGTAAACCAGCTGACTACCATAATCTTTGTTGATTTCGCTAACCTGATAAAAATAAGCATCTTCATTTCTGTCTATGTCTTCAAACTGTAAAATCAACTTAAGCATAGCGCGCATACTAAACTTATAATAAAGCCTAAAATCAACAAGGTTTGCGGTAAATACGCGTCGCCCTTGGTAATCATCTAAATGACTATAATTATGTCTAACATCTAACTGCCAGTGATTATTAATATCCCAAACAGCCTGTGATTGTGTAGTTAAAACATCACCTAGCTGCTCATTAGTGTAATCTATACGGCTTGCGTATTCGGCGTATAACGATAGTCTTAAGTCTTTAGTAGGTCTAAAAGCCGTATATAAATAGCCAATATTTTGGTTATAAAAATTGCCATTATAGTTTTCATAGCGATTTAATAAACCAAGCTCAAATACAGACTGCTTTTGACCTTGAAAGGTCATGTAACCTTCATATTCTTCTTCAAGCAAGTCGCCATTTTGAGCCCACGTTTTATCCCAATCGGCGGTGTATGACCAAGTTGTTAGCATATCATGTTCATCACCATACCAAGTTTGACCGCCACCAAAGCCTACTTTTTCGTAGTCTACTTTTTCTTGATAACCTAAATCGGTGCGGTAATCCTCACCTATATTGTCATAGGTAGCGTAAAGCTTATAATCGCGCTTATCGCGGGTCAGCTTTAATGCATAAGCCCGATCAGACTGAGACTCTGCTAAATTGTAGTTATCAACTAAAAACTGCGAGTTGTTGGTATCAGCATGGGCTATTTGGTAATTAAGCGTATCTGACTGATTAAACCAATAGCTGCCATCAACCGATAACACCGTATTATGGTAATCACTACTTTCTCTATGTGTTGAAGTAACACCAATAGTGCCTTGTTGGCCAATATCATATTGGTATCGAGCCACCGCCGCCTTAGTTTTATCATTTAGGCTGGCAAAGCCTGAGCCTTGGTTGCTGGGCAGTAAAACATTACTGTTATCGTCATCAGCAAACATTAGCGCATAACTGTGGCTATCGGTTTTACCGGTGAGCTTTGCACCAATATTAGGCTCAGCTATGGTACGGGTATAAAGCAGTTCAAATAAATTACTTTTGAAATATGATGCGCCATCTAAGAAAAACGGACGTTTTTCAGCGTAATAAATAGAATATGTGGTATTTACATCCAGTTCTAACGAATCGGTTTCTACTTGAGAGAAGTCAGGGTTTATGGTGGCATTAATAACTGCATCTTTAGTGACGCCCCAACGCAGATCAAGCCCTACTTCTGTATTTACATCGCCGTTATCCCACGCACCAGGTACCTGTGTTTTTTGATCGTTTCTTAATGCGGTTAAGGTTGGCGTTAATTGCAGATTCTTACTCGGTGCTAAATTATTAAATCCAGTTATTTTGTCAAACTGACACAAACTACATTTAATATCACGGTCAAAGCCTGTACTTGATAATTGATACAACACATCACGCTGATAGTTGCGCATCATCGAAAAGCCCCAAGTAGAGTCGGCTTGATTTTGTGCAAAGCGCAGAGCTTTAAACGGAATACGCATTTCAACCACGTAACCATGATCGTTTATGGTACCGGCACTATCCCAAATAGCATCCCACGATAAATCAGATACCCACTCATCGGTATCTGTCATGCGAATGTCGCCTTGGGCGCCCAGTGGGTTTACATAAAACTCATAGCCGGTACGCTCATCGTTAAAGGTATCAATTACCAAACCGACGTTGTCATCTTGCCAAAGCGTGTCTCTATCACGAAGCGCCGCACGAATTTTACTCGGCTCTGGGTCATAAGCAACAAAAGCTACATACAAATTATGACCATCGTCATAAATATACGCATCGGTTTTTACCGGTAGTGTGCCCTTTTCATTCGGCTCATCTTGATAATTTACCGCAACACGGGTTGCTTCTTGCCAATGCGGCTCGTTAAGCACGCCATCTACATCAATGTTTTTATTAATGTGTGCAAGTTGATAATTAAGCTTATCGGCAAGTGCATAAGGGCTGAGAGTTAAAACAAGGCTGAAGCTAGTCAACAACAGCAATTTTATTATTTTTGTAGGTATAAAGTACTGCATAAACATCCATTTAGGTTTATTTACTTGTTGAAAGTAAACTTTGGTCTGGAGTGTAAATTATACAGGTACGTTTGTTAATACTTGCGCGTTAAAACTTGCAATAAAATTAACAAAAAACTAATAATAAGTTTTAGGAAGTAGTTATGTGTCGAGAAGTTTTAATTTATTAGCCACACCATTCCAGCTATCGGCATCTTCAGGTGCAGGTTTGACTTGCGTTATACGTGGCCATATTTCTGCCAGTTCTGCATTAAGCTGGGTGAATTCTTTTTGCGATTCAGGTAATTCATCTTCTTGATAAATGGCATCAGCTGCACACTCAGGCACACATAAACCACAGTCAATACAGTCTATTGGGCTAATAGCCAAAAAATTAGGGCCTTCAAAAAATGCATCTGCAGGGCACACCGATACGCAATCAGTGTACTTACATTTTATACAGTTTTCGGTGACTACAAACGCCATAGTGGTTTAATACCTAATATTTAACTTTACCAGCTGCGGATCATACCCAACCCTTACCAAAACACAATAAATATGTGCCAAAAGCGAACAATTTAACGTAATATATGGCGCTTATAAATTAGCGCTTTGTGCACTCCCCTTATTGTGAGCGGTATTTACTTTCCGCTATGACACCAAAAGAGATATTAATGATACGTTTAACCGAAATAAAGCTGCCGCTTGACCATGACGAAAATGCTATTGGCCAAGCCATCATCAATAAATTAAATATAAGTCCAGAGCAGCTACACAGCTACAATGTGTTTAAACGCGGTTACGATGCACGTAAAAAAAGCGCCATTTTACTGATTTACACGCTTGATGTTGAGGTAGATAACGAAGCACAACTGTTAGCCTCGTTTGAAAAAGATCAACACGTTAAAGTCTCCCCTGACACCAACTACAAATTTGTAGCACACGCTAATAGCAGCATTAAAGAGCGTCCTGTAGTAATTGGCTTTGGCCCATGTGGTTTATTTGCCGGTTTAGTGCTGGCACAAATGGGCTTTAAACCAATAATTCTAGAGCGCGGTAAAGAGGTACGTGAACGCACCAAAGACACCTTTGGCTTTTGGCGTAAAAAGGCCCTCAATACCGAATCAAACGTTCAGTTTGGTGAAGGTGGTGCAGGCACGTTCTCAGACGGTAAGCTCTACAGCCAAGTAAAAGATCCTAAACATTATGGCCGTAAAGTGATCACTGAATTTGTAGAGGCTGGTGCTCCTGAAGAAATTTTATACGTTAGTAAGCCGCACATTGGTACTTTTAAACTAGTAACCATGATTGAAAAAATGCGCGCCCGAATTATAGAACTTGGTGGTGAGATTCGTTTTAGCACCCGCGTTGACGATATCCATTTAGACAACGGCCAAGTTACAGGGCTGACACTTTCTAATGGTGAAAAGCTTGAAACTCGCCATGTGGTTTTAGCGGTTGGTCACAGTGCCCGTGATACGTTTAAAATGATCCACGATAAAGGCATTTATGTTGAAGCAAAACCCTTTTCAGTAGGCTTTAGAATAGAACATAAACAATCAATGATTGATGAGTGCCGCTTTGGCGATAACGCGGGTAACCCTATTTTGGGCTCTGCCGATTACAAATTGGTACACCATTGTAATAATGGCCGAACCGTATACAGTTTTTGTATGTGCCCTGGCGGCACTGTAGTTGCCGCTACCTCTGAAGAAGGCCGTGTGGTCACTAACGGTATGAGTCAATATTCTCGTAGTGAGCGAAATGCGAACAGTGCTATTGTTGTGGGTATTTCGCCAGAAAAAGATTTTCCAGGCCACCCTTTAGCTGGTATCGATTTACAGCGTAAGCTAGAAGAGCAAGCCTATGAGCTGGGTGGTAAAAATTATGATGCCCCAGCACAGCTGATTGGTGACTTTTTAAAAGGTAAATCGTCGGCTAATTTAGGGGATGTACAGCCTTCGTATACGCCAGGTATAAAACTGACTGATTTAAGCAAAGTACTGCCAGCTTTTGCCATTGAAGCGCTACGTGAAGCAATTCCTGCCTTTAACAAACAAATTCGTGGCTTTTCAACCAATGATGGCTTACTCACGGGTGTAGAAACACGTACGTCTTCACCTATCAGTATCAAGCGCGATAAAACTTTCCAAAGCATTAATACCAAAGGGCTTTACCCTGCAGGTGAAGGCGCAGGTTATGCAGGCGGTATTTTATCAGCGGGTATTGATGGCATTAAAGCCGCTGAAGCGGTTGCGTTATCGATGTTAGAAAACGCTTAACTCTATTAAATTATACTTTATCGAAAAACCTCACAACGTGAGGTTTTTTTGTGCTAAAAATAACCTGTGTTTCCATAAAATAGATAATAACAATGATTATAAAACGGCTACTTTTAACCTTATGTGTTTGTACAATACCTAATTTATACGCAGCGGATAATAATACAGAGCTTAAAACCATTAGTGACATTCACAATGCCTATAAAAATAATACCACCACGGCTGAGCAGCTTACCCGCACTTATATCGACAGAATAAACGAGCTCAATCCTAAATATAATGCGGTAATTAGTATTGAGCCCACTGCAATTGAACAAGCCAAACAACTCGATGCGCTGTTTAAAGCCGGAAAATGGGCAGGCCCTTTACATGGTATTGCGGTATTACTAAAAGATAACATTGAAACAACAGGTACATTACCCACCTCAGCGGGTTCATTAGCACTTAAAAATAACGTTACTAATAAAGATGCCTTTGTGGTTAAACAATTACGCCAAGCAGGCGCTATTATTTTAGGCAAAGCGAACTTAAGTGAATGGGCTAATTTTCGCTCATCGTATTCGTCATCTGGCTGGAGTGCCATTGGCGGACAAACCCATAACGCCCATGATGTAACTCGTAATCCGTGTGGTTCAAGCTCAGGCTCTGCTGTGGCGGTTGCTTTAAATTTTGCGCCTATTGCGCTGGGCACAGAAACCGACGGTTCGATTACCTGCCCTGCTTCGGTTAATGGGGTGTACGCCATTAAACCCAGTATGGGGCAAGTTTCACGCGCAGGCGTGATCCCCCTTTCTAGTAGCCAAGATTCGGTAGGTCCAATGGCGCATTCTTTAAAAGATGCACTCGCGGTATTATCAGTCATTCAAGGTGAAGATTCAGACGATGTATCGACACTCAACGTAAATAGAACGCTTGATGGCATAGCGCCTAAGCCATCACTGAGGATAGGCGCGTTACCTGCCAGTAAGTTTACTGTGGCAACACAAAAGCTTTACGCTAAGCAGTTACAAACATTAAAAGACGCAGGTCATACCGTTGTCAATGTTGCAGTAAAAGATGACTTAAGCACGCTTTACGTTGATGAATACGCCATCCTACTTTACGACTTTAAAGCCGAAATTAACCACTACTTAAGCAAAACACCAACGCAGGTAACCGTAAAAAGTTTAGACGAGTTAATCGCATTTAATATCGCAAATAAACAGCAGGAAATGCCCTACTTTGAGCAAGATATTTTACAACAAGCTAACGCAGTTGATTTGAGTGAAAAACAACAATACAAAAGCACCAAAGCGCGATATCGCGCACTTGCAAAGCGCGCTATTAGCAATTTATACCGCAATAATAAGCTAGATATTGTAATTTCGCCCACCGTTTCACCGGCTTGGAAAACCGATTTAATTAACGGCGATAACTTTAAAGGCAGTAGCAGTTCATTACCTGCCATTGCAGGGACTACCCATATTACTTTACCGGTTGGCAAAGTAAGCCACTTACCGGTTGGTTTGTCGGTTATTGCTAATCAAAACGATGAAGCGGCTGCTTATGCGTACGCTGCTATTATCGATAATGTATTAGGCACAAAAAAACCTGAGTAAACTCAGGTTTTTTAATGGCTTAGCTGTCTTACTTTTTAAGTGACAGCTTTTCGCCTTTTAAGCTTTTACGTACATTAGAAATTCGCGAGCGGTTTTTCGCTCTCGCTTCACCGGTAGCCTGGCCTGATGGCTTATTAGCACGGGTGCGGCGTAAATGCGCTGGCTTTTTACCAATTTTATCAATCAGTACTTCACGATTACTTACTTCGTAACCTTCTAAGTAAACACGTTTAATTTTTTGACCAATTAAGGTTTCAATTTCAAACAACATGTTTTCTTCTTCGCGACTCACAAACGAAATTGCTTGTCCTTGGTTACCAGCACGACCAGTACGGCCAATACGGTGAACATAATCTTCAGCAAGCCAAGGTAAATCAATATTAATAACACGCGGTAAACAGTCAATATCAATACCACGGGCCGCTACTTCTGTTGCAACTAGCACGCGTACTTTGCCTTCTTTAAATTCACGCAACGCACGACGACGATTACCTTGCGATTTATCGCCATGACATACTGCCGCTGGGATACCGTCTAAGTTAAGTTCAGTTACTAACTCATCTGCGGTTTCTTTCATGTTTACAAACACTAGCACTTGCTGCCAGTTTTTCTTACCAATCAGCTCAGAAAGCAACTCTTGCTTACGGCGCTCTTCTACTGGGTAAACCACGTGTTGTACTGTGCTTGCGGTGCTGTTAGTTTGATCAACACGAACAATTTCAGGCTGCTTTAACACTTTAGAGGCGAACTGTTTAATTGCTGCTGGGAAGGTAGCTGAAAACAATAAAATTTGACGCTCATCTGCACAGCTTTTTATTACGCTTTGCATATCATTAATAAAGCCCATATCAAGCATACGGTCAGCTTCATCAAGTACTAAATGTTTTACTTGAGCAAGGCTTAAGTTACCTAAACGAATATGATCAAGTAGACGTCCTGGTGTTGCTACTACAACATCAACACCTTCTTTGAGTGCAATTTCTTGTCCTGCGGTATTAACACCACCAAATAAGCTCACTACTTTTAACTGAGTGTACTTAGCAAAGTCTTTAAAGTTATTCGCTATTTGCTCTGCAAGCTCACGCGTAGGCGCAAGGACTAAGGCGCTTGGCGCATTCGTAGTGCTGCAATCTGACTCAAATAACTTTTGAATAATAGGGAGTGCAAATGCAGCGGTTTTACCTGTACCGGTTTGTGCACTTGCTAAAACGTCTTTACCTTTACGAACAGCCGGAATAGCTGAGCGCTGAATGGGCGTAAGGGTGTGGTAATTAAGTTCGTCTAACGCCTGAATAAGTTCAGGGGCAAAACTAAAAGATTTAAAATTCATTGCTGTATAACCTGCGGCCACATTATCAAGGGTCGCAAATTATACAGTAAAATCGCTTAAACAGTTAGTTTTAAACACCAGAAACCGCTAATTTATAAAATGCAGGATAATTAGCGATTATCAGCTGTTGTTTAAGTTAGCTAAATGGTATTAACTCGCAAGATTTATTCCCGTTAATTCGCAATTTTATTGCACTTTTATAAATTTTACACCGTTATTTTACATTGTGTTACATAACTATTTGCATTTAAATAACCAAAACAGGTAAAATTCTTCGCCCGTTTTGTGGGGTGTATATAAATTAAAGGAAATTAATAATGATAAAAAGATGTTTAACTGCTGCGGTAT